>NZ_JCACKI010000005.1:0-143328 GCF_059505325.1 Tildeniella sp. | reverse complement strand
GCTGACCGCTGACCGCTGACCGCTGACCGCTGACCGCTGACCGCTGACCGCTGACGTTTTATTCGGTCTGATTTGTAAGTAAAGCCTCACCATTCTGATTAGCAGGCAAAAACGGCAAGACTCGATCGCAGCAAAAAAGTGTCCCTGCTGCCACGCAAATCGGCACGGCTAACAGGCTAACGAAGGGAATGCTGACTAAGACCAGGCAAGCCCAGCTAAAGGTCGCACTGGCAGGGAGCGATCGCGCAAACACGCCTAATTTACGACGAAAACTAAAGCGACGGCGTTCTAATGGCGCATCAAGGAAATCTAAACCGACTAGCAGCGCTGCCAGTGCTGCGCCTCCGATGCTGGCGATCGTTGTGCCAAGGGGCGGCAAAAAGTTGAGTACCAAAAACGGCAGCCCAAACACGATCAGCAACAGCAGTTTTTTGAACTGAAAGGTAATGGCTCGCCAGATGTCTTGTAAAGCGCGGCTAAAGCCTGGTGAGCCAACGGGCACCTGCCCTCGACGCAGCCGTTCCGTTTGTTCTGCCAGGTTGCCATACCAGGGTGCGCCGAAAATCGCACCAAACTGCACTAGCAGCAAACCAGTGAGAACGAAAAGCGCGATCGCCATCAAAAACCGCAGCACATCGTCCAAAAACGTTGCTCCTGTCGGTATCCAGGTTAGTAAACGAGATGCCCACGGCGGCAAACTGGTAACCCATTCCGCTAACCAAGTTGGTACGCCCGAAGCCCATTGATCAATGCCTCGCCATCCTGGCAACAGCAGTCCGGCGTACAATGCTGTCCCAATGACCAGGTTGACCAGAATCGGCATCACGACACAACCCCATAACTGAGAATGCTGGCGAATGAACAGTAATGCCTGGAGCGGGTAGGTTGCCCCTGCAACAACGCCAACAGGCAAATCACCAACGCGCTGAATGATTTCAGAATCTAACTCTTCTGTCATGGTGTTTCTTGCAAACGTTCAATAGAAAGGCTAACTGGAAGCTAACAGTAACGCTATCAGCTATCAGCTTTTTGCTGACTGCTGACCACTAGATAATTAAGTCTTACTCACAAACGATTTAGGACTGCTACATGTCAACAGTCCCTGGTGTGATTTGAAAACCGTACTGGCTGCTTTGTTCTCTACCTACAGAAGCATGGCAAGAAAAAGTAGTCTTTCTTAGGATAATGGAAGCAGCTACGCAAAGATGCCATCTTGTCAATAGTTCGTAATTTTTGTTTATGCTCTTCCCCTCGTTAGGCTAATTCATGAGCGATCAGCAGGCTAAGCAATTCGATCCCTTCCTAGAAAATTTGAGGCAGGGCATTTGGCTGATAGGTATTTCTTCTTGGGTGTTTGGGATCACCGATCGCAGTATTGCGACATTCTCGGATGGCTCTCTCTCGGCGCTCGACATTGCTCAGTTGTTCACAGCCTCTTTTTTCTTTGTAAGCTGGCTCTTTCTGAAACCAACTCGTCAGCTCAAGGCTAGCGAAAGTAGCGATTAGCCGACGGTATGCAACGTTTGATCGGCTTTTGTAATTGCCTCCCGATCGAGGTGATTCTGAAAAAACAGGGAGTGCCGCTTTACAGCAGTTAACTTTAAGCCTTCTAGTCTTGTTCAAAAACACGACCGAGCGCGGCAGGTGGCGTACTGTGAATCGTTTGGGCAGCCGCACGCCCTAGCGTGGGAGGCAGTAATTTTAAGAGTCGCTCTAACCATTCGCTGGAAGTCAGCACTAAAAACAGAATCATCAGAACGAACGGCGCAACGGTAAAAACCTGCGTAGGAATGTCTGGGATGGCGCTCTGAGCCACGTTTGCCAGCGATTGTAGAATGCCGAAAAGGTAACAACTCAGAGCAACTCTAAGGGGATTCCAGCCACCAAAGATGACGATCGCCAGCGCAATCCATCCATACCCGCCTGTGTGACGATGGCTCCACCCAGCTTTAAAGTCCAGCGCAAACGCTGCCCCCGCGATCCCCATCAGGGCACCGCCAAACATGGTGTAAAAGTAGCGCATCAAAATGACGTTAGTGCCTCTGGCAAAGGCAGCGGCAGGCTGTTCGCCGATCGCTCGTAGCATCAGACCAGCACGAGTACGATAGAAGTACACCCAGGCAAACACAATCAGCCCAAAGCTGGCATACACCAGCAAATCGCTCTGAAACAGCAGCCTGCCGACGAATGGAATATCTTGCAAAAATGGCACATTCAAGCTGGGAACCGTTGGTCCTGGAATACGGACGAAGGGATTGCCCAAAAACGACGACAGATCGGCACATAGCAACGCCAGCACAAAGCCGATCGCCACCTGAGACTGTTTCAAGCTCAGGGCACCAAAGGCAACGATGAGCGCGATCGCCGCTCCCACCAACGCGGCGCTACCAAAGCCCAACAGCAAACTCGGCGTATTGCCCAAGCCCTCCGTTGTCTTCGCTACCGCAAACCCTGTCATCGCCGCCAGCATAATCGTGCCTTCGGCGGATAAGTTAATAACTCCAGCCCGTTCTGTAATCGTCTCGCCAATGCAGGCAAAGACAAGCGGTGTTGCAGTGGCGATCGCGGTAGCGAGAATAGCGATAATTTGATCAGTTTCCATAGGGGAAAAGGCTAAAGAATAAGGGAAAGGCTAAAGGATAAAGTATGAAGGCTAAATTTTGAGTTTTGAGTTGACCTTGACTGTTATCTGTTGAAGACACTTTTTAGCTTTTAGCCTTTAGCCTTCTGCCTTTCTTTAGCCTTTAGCTTTCTAACAACTAACCACCAACAACTAAAAACTGTCTAGCTCTTCACGCCCAGTTGCTCAGTTGGCGATAGCACTTGGGGTTGAGGTGTACCAGAGCTGGCATCAGCGGGTTTGCGATCGCTCAGTCCACGACCAAGCAGCACAAACAGCACCAACATTCCCTGGATTACACCTGCCAGAGACGATTCCAGGTTGAGCGACAACGGTAATTGAAGGCTACCAATATTGAGCGCGCTGAAGAAGAAGGCAACAGGCAGAATCAACCAGGCGTTGAAGCCAACCAGCATGGCGATCAACAATGCCAGAAAGCCGAGATTGCTGGAAATGCTGGGGATCAGTCGATGGAAGACGGCAAGTACTTGTAAGGCTCCAGCAATGCCTGCAAACGCACCGCAGATGGCAAACGCGCTAAGCAACTGACGTACAGATGGGATGCCTAAAACGTAAGCGGCTCTCAGATTTTGACCCACTGCCCGAAGCTGTAAACCAAAGTAGGTGCCGCGCATGACGACGATCGTTAGCGCGAGAACCGCGATCGCCACCAGCAGCGAAACGGGGCTGGCTTCGGTATTGCCGATCGTGGGCAACCACAGAGATTCACCAAACTGCTCGGTGCCGCTCATCGAAGCGACTCCTTCTCGCTTCCAGGGACCAAAAATGAGATAGAGTGCGAGTCCCTGAGCGGCAAAGTTGAGTCCCAGTCCAGCAAAGATTTCGTTGATGCGACCGTAGACGTTGAGTATGCCTGCCAGCAGCCCCCACAGCGCGCCGCCAAATGCGCCAACGGCGATTGCCAGCAGCATGACCAGCGGAGCCGGAAGCACGTCTTGTAATAGACGAATGGCAAAGGTCGTTGCGATCGCGCCTGCTACAATCTGCCCTTCGATCCCCAGGTTGTATAGCCCTGCTGTAAAGGTGAACAGCAAGCCACTGGTACATAACACCAGCGGAGCCAACGTCGCAATCACTCGCGCAACTTGGTCTGGTGTGCCGAACGCGCCCGACCACATACTGCTGATCACTTGCACGGGCGAAGCGCCAACCAGGGCAATAATGATGGCGATGAAGATGAGGGAAAGGACGATCGAGCCAAGCTGGTAATACGCTTTAGACATTAGTGATTAGTGGGGATAAAGCAACGGTTGCTGAAGCAGAGGCGACTAACCGATGAAATTGCACCAGTGTTTATCGTATTAACTTGCCAGCTTTAAATGAGCAATGATTGGCAACTCTAAAACGTTTGCACTGAGCAGTCGCTTTGAGAAGAATAGAATCTCTAGATTTTCCACCTCACTGGAAGTCGGATTCAACCGTGCAACTACGTCATCACCCAAATCTTCAGATTCTTGCTCTGCGTAAGGACGACACTTGTCGATGTAGAGAATATCGCCCGTGCGATCGTATCGGAAGGTTAACTTTTCTGCCATGGCAATACCCATAGAATTAGCTGCTGACGGATAGTGCCTGGTGCCGATCGCTCATTCTTCCGCCAATCATTTGCCCCAGCCGATCGACCGTCAATTCTGCTGCATCAATGGGTTCTGACACTGCATCGCCGCTGAAGACAATGACGCGATCGCTGTACTGCATAATTTCATCCAGGTCAGACGAAGTGAAGATGATAGCGGTGCCACCTTCACACCGGGCAATCAACTGTTGCCAGACCCACAACACTGACTCAATATCTAACCCCCGCGTGGGATGTTCCATCAGCAGGAGGTTGAGTGGTACAGGCAGGAGGGCGAGTTGGGTGCGCTGTTGATTGCCACCAGAGAGCCGCTCGACGTGGGTTTGGGGTTTGCCGCGAATGTTGAAGAGGGCGATCGCGTGCAGCGCTTTTTCTAGCGTCCCTTTCCAATCAACAAACCAACCATTAGGAGGCGTACGGAGAGCGACATGCTCATGAATGGATAAGCCTCGAATGAGTCCATCGCGCAGGCGATCGGCGGGTGAATAGCCAATGCCAGCAGTCAGATAATCAGGATAGAGCTTTGCAGTCATATCGACATCGTTAACAGTGAGAATGCCCGATGACGCTTTTAATAAGCCCGCGCATAGCAGCAGCATGAGTTGTTGACCGCTGCCTTCCAGTCCTGCCAGCCCAATGACCTCACCTTGATGCACGGTGAGATCAGGAATTTTAACGTTGAGGCGATCGGTTGCAAGACTGATCGTTTCGAGTTTGACGGCGATCGCCTCTTTCTGCGTGTTGGGTTTGATCGGCGGTGCAAGTTCACGCCCAAACATCAATGCCACAAGCGTTTCGTCAGGGCAGGGAATTTCCAAATTGCCAACGACTTGACCCTGACGCATGATAGTGATGCGATCGCACAACTCATTGACATCTTCCAGCTTGTGCGACACAAAAATGACGGATTTGCCCTGCGCGGCAAGTTTTTTGGCAGCGGCGAATAGCTCATCCTTCTGGGATGCCGAAATGCCTGTAGTGGGTTCATCCAGAATGAGCGTCTTTACACCCAATGACAGCAGACGCAAAATTTCAAGCTGCTGCCGTTCGCCGACGGTGAGATTGCTGACCTTTTCATTCGCGTTGAGGGCAAAGTTAAACTGCGCTGCCAGTTGCCGAAATTCCCTGAATGCCTGCCGCCGATTGGTAAACAGGCTGCCCGACTTGCCGACCAAAAAGTTATCCAGTACAGACAGCGGCGGGAAATCGAGTGGATCTTGGTGGAGCATCCCAATGCCAACCGCGATCGCATCGGCGGGTGTTTTCACCTCTACACGTTTTCCATCAAGCAGAAGGGTGCCGCGATCGCGGGTAATGAACCCACTCAGCACCTTCACCAGCGTACTTTTACCCGCTCCATTCTCGCCCAGCAGTCCATGTACGCTGCCTGCTTCCACCGTCAGCGACACATCCTCGTTTGCTCGAACCGCGCCAAACCGCTTAGAGATATTTTGTAGTTCAACTTTCATGGCAAGAAAGGCGATAGGAACGGGAAAAAGGAAAGGCTAAAGGATAAAAGCTAAAGGCTCAAGAGTCCTTAACCTACTACTTCTGGGAAGCTAGGTATCTGTTCTAGCTTTCATACTTTAGCCTTCATACTTTATGCCTCAGCTTTATCCTTTCTACTTGCTCGACCCTTCCATGCCTGCCAGCAGTTGTGGCATGTACCAGATTTGTTGCTCGGTCGCCGTTTCCCCCGCTTTGACAAACTCGGTTTTCCCGTCCTGAAACTTGATCGGTCCTTTATAGAGGTTAATGCTGCTGTCGCCAAGCCCTTTGATAAAGGTGTCGATGTACTGCTTGTTGTCACCCAGAGCATTTCCTGGCAAGAAGCCAACCATCGAGGTTTTGGGGTCGTTGATGTCTTTCCAATCCGGACCCAGCCAAACAAACTCGCTGCCGAGCTTGCCATCGATCGCCTTTTTCACCGCATCACCGTAGGGCAGGCTCCAGTTGTAGTACGGCACACCCAGGCAAACGTCGGGAGCGAGTTCACAGCCCGACTTTAAGTCGTAGTGAACAAAGTTGACTTTTTTGCCTGCCGCAGCCGCTTTTTTGGTCTCAGTTGCCGCTTCAGGCGTGTCAATGCCTGACATCACCACATCGTAACCGCCGTTAAAGTAGTCGTTGACCACCTTGGTGGGGTCGAGCGTCACACCAGGAATGTTAAACCAGAAGCCGATCCAGGTTACTTTAAACTTCAGATCGGCTGGTTTCTTTTTGAGATAGGTTTCCCAGCAGTACTTTGCGCCCAGGTAGGCTGCTGACACATAGCGCCGGGTTTCATCGTTAATCAAAGGACCCAGATAGCCAATTTTGCCCGTCTTCGTGCCCAGTGCAGCCGCACAGCCAGCCATCATCTTGCCGTACTCCATGCGAGCCATGATATTGCTCAGGTTCGGCTGATTTTTGAAATTTTTGCCCTCTTTCCAGGCATAGTCACCAGAGGCATGAACAACCTTGACATCGGGGTGTTTTTTAGCCGTTGCTAGAGCGTCGTCTTTGAAGTCGTCGGAGTTGAAGACGATGAATTTGGCACCTTTGCCAATCAAATCATCGGCAACTTGTGTGCCTTTAACGTTGGGTCGATCGGCTGGGTTAACTTTATCCACATAGTCAAACTTGACTCCGGGCACGTTTTTGACAACAGTTTGCATCCCTTCGTACTGCGCCTGGTTCCAGCCACCGTCATCTTTAGGTCCAACGATGACCATACCGACCGTGAGTTCCTTACCGCTTGCTTGGGCAGTCGGCGCAGAGGCAGAGGGAGAAGCGGTTGGACTTGGGCTGCTACACGCACCGACGAGTACGCTGAGAGCAGCGATGTGCCAGAAACGGTGCATTAAAGCGAAGGAGCGATCGACAAGCGGCATACGATTACGTTCAACAGGTTGATTCATAGACTTAACGGACTCTAACGGATCAAGGGGCATGGTTTAGCGCTCTTTGCTCATGGTTTTCGACCTCTAGCTGGCTCCACACGCTTCCCAAAAGCCGAATACCAGGTAAGGAAAACCAGGGAGGCGTTGGCGTTGGCGAAAGATGAGCAGACTAACAAGATGACGGACTGCCTACCAGTAGTGCAGCGATCGCAGCTTTGCTTTCCAATTAAGGCGATCACTCATTCCAGAAATGTATCATCGATCACATTTGCTGATCCTGTCTTGAAACATCTTCTCGTTTTGCCGTTAATTTTGTCGTCAAATCAACTCGATCGCTTCGAGCACAACGCTGCACGAGCCGATCGCGCTAAGCCTCGCCTGACGACCCACCGCCGCATCATATGTGAGCTGCACTTCTAGATAAGTGGACGGCTTGTAACGTAAGCGTTCTGACCACTCGATCGCGACGATGCCTGGTTTGACTTCTGTGCCCTCCCAGTACATTTCTGGGTAGAGTGCTGCCGCGGCTATCGTGTCCAACCGATACAAGTCAAAATGATACAGCGGCACGCGTCCATCCAAATATTCGTTAATTAGTGTGAATGTAGGACTGTCGATCGTCTCCCGAATCCCTAATCCTTCGCCAATGCCCTGTACCAGCGTCGTCTTCCCGCTACCCAACTCACCCTCTAGTAGGAGAGTACTTCCTGCTGACAACGTTTGACCGAGGCTAAAGCCCAGCGATCGCGTCGCCTCAGCATCCGGCAAAAAAATAATTTTCGATGGCTCCTGCATGGACTGACCTTGAGATGGCGGCTGGCAGAAGAGTTGTTAGTTGTTGGTTGTTAGTTTTTAGAAGAAGTCAGAATTAGCTGCCTCCCCTGCCTCCCCTGCTTCCCCATCTCCCCACCCCTGCCTCCCCTGCTTCCCCATCTCCCCATCTCCTCACCCCTGCTTCCCCATCTCCCCATCTCCCCATCTCCTCACCCCTCCTCACAGCCCCTCCACGCGACTGTACCAGCGCAGCAGCACCCGCGCGAGTTGTTCAGGGTTATGGCGTATCAGCCCGGTTTGTTCGTCTTCGTCCATGACACTTGCCAGTACAATCCGGCGACCTAAACGAGCGACCACATCTCGATCGAGCGGTACCGGGTTGGAGTTCTCTTGTGCATAGCGAATATGCGCTTTCGCAGACGGGGTTTTCTTTTGCACCAGGACGGCTCCAAAAAGGGGCTGACCACACGCCTGGTCGATCGCCCGAATGTGATCGCCAACGCTGTAGCCCTGAGTTTCACCCTCCTGCGTCATGATATTACAGACATAAATGCGAGGTACGTCACGCTGCGCGATCGCGGCTGTAATCTCTGGCACCAGAAGGTTTGGAATAATGCTGGTGTAGAGGCTACCGGGACCAATAATAATGTAGTCGGCTTCGGCGATCGCTTTCAGCGCTTTCGGTAGGGCGGGTGGATTTGCAGGCGTACAGCCAATTTGCACAATCGCACCATTGGCTTCAGTGATGCTAGATTCGCCCTCAATGTAGCGACCGTCGGCTAACTTCGCCCACAAGCGAACATCGCTCAGAGTTGCGGGTAACACTTGCCCTCGCACGGCTAATACACGAGAACTGGCTGCGATCGCCTGCTCTAGGTCACCCGTCACTTCACTCATGGCAGTCAGAAACAAGTTGCCAAAGCTGTGTCCAGTCAGCCCATCGCCTGCTTTGAAGCGATATTGAAAGAGTTCAGTCAGCAGCTTTTCTTCGTCTGCCAGGGCTGCCAAACAGTTGCGGATATCACCGGGTGGCAACACGCCGATTTCGCGCCGTAGTCGTCCAGACGAGCCACCGTCATCTGCCACTGTGACGATCGCTGTAATATTGGCGCTGTAGCGTTTTAGCCCTCGCAGCAGGTTAGATAGCCCGGTGCCACCGCCAACAACAACGATGCGAGGTCCACGATGCAAGCGTCGATGGGTCAACAGCAGATCAATCAGCTCTTCATCACCATCGGGCATCAACACTTCGGTAATCGACCCTAATGTGCGTGTTTGTCCCCACCACACCAGCAAAAAGCCCAGTAGCATCGCTAGTGGACCACTGATGTAGCTGGGAATAATATCTGTGACACGATCGAGAATCTGCCTGAGAAATTGAGTCGTGTAAAAAACGGGTGTCAACTTCAGCCAAACAGCAAACCCTAACGTCGTTAGCAGCACACCGCTCGCACTCAGCAGCAACCAACGCTTGACCAGCAAGCCAGGAGCCAGCCACTTAAACCATTGGTTAACTCGACTAGGAGTACGGTGACGCGACTCCCGCCGCAGCACGTGGAGCGCTTGTTTCAGTAAACCAATGGTCATGGCTGGATACGCACAGAGAGGAAGACAGCAAGTGAACGAAGCAATGAAGACGAATGAGGCAAACTCGGCATCTGCATAGCAGCAGAATAACTTAAGTTCTCAACTTCTATAGACTGTTCATTGAGTGTGCCAGTTCAGTATGCCGTTGGGATACGATCGCCCTGCCCTACCATTTACCTGATGAACCACCGCTGCTTGCCCTACGAGAACGCGAAACGATCGTGTTTAAATGCGCTAGCATGTCACCTAAAATGCCGTTGACTCCAATCTGACAAGGCAGTCCTAAACTCGTAGATGCTTGAAAAGCCATCTTTGTGCTATCCGAATCATCTGAACCACGCTAAGGTTTGTGAGTCTAGAATTTTTAGATCTGGGCTGACGGCTCGTTCACAAAGGTTGATATATCGTTCACAAAGGCAGATGAGGCACCAGCAAGTTGGGGTCTTAGATTGCTACAAGTGTGTCTGGTTCATATCCTAATGGCTGAAGCGCTGATTGAACTAAAAGGGGTTTCAAAGGCGTTTGGTAAAAATGTCGTGCTGGATGCGGTTGATCTAACAATCTACCGTGGCGAAGCCCTTGCAATTATCGGTCCTTCTGGGACGGGCAAATCCACCATCTTACGCATTATTGCTGGACTTGCCGCTCCTGACTCTGGAGAGATTTATGTGCAGGGACAGCTTCGGCAGGGGCTGATTGAAGATGCCCAAGATCCGATCGGGATCGGTATGGTCTTCCAGCAAGCCGCGCTTTTCGATTCGCTCACGGTGGATCAAAATGTTGGTTTTTTGCTCTACGAGCATTCTCGTTTACCGCGACGGCGCATTCGAGAACTGGTGGTGAAACGCTTGGAGATGGTAGGTTTGGCAAATGTGGGCGATCGCTATCCCTCTGAACTCTCCGGCGGCATGAGGAAACGAGTCAGCTTTGCGCGGGCAATTATGGCAAATCCAGACAATCCCAGAGATACACCAGAAGTGCTGCTCTATGATGAACCCACCGCAGGGCTTGATCCGGTCGCTTCCACTGTGATTGAAGATTTAGTGCGGCAGCTACAGTGCGCTGAAGGTGGCTGTAGCACTTATGTGATGGTGACTCACCAGCAAAGCACCATTCATCGCACGGCTGACCGGGTAGTCTTCCTCTATCAGGGTAAAGTGCAGTGGGAAGGCAGCGTACAGGCAATCAATACGACCGATGATCCGTTGATTCGACAATTTTTTAGTGGCAACATCAACGGACCGATGCAAGTCATTGGCTAGGCAACGTACTTATAGCCTGCGGGTGCCTCTAGCCAAAGCACGAGCGCCAAAAAACGAGCGTGAGAGAAAAGGCTCCACTCTGCCGTTTCTTTCCTCTGCCGTCTCTTTCCTATCTTCTTCAGTCCTATATTCTCCAGTCTAGATCTGTTATTTTGCCAAAGTCTCCCTACTATCAGTGAGGACTCATCATGCGATCGCGAACCGTTCGGGAAGGCTCCGTTGGCTTATTAATTTTATTAGGGTTGGGTCTATTCGCTGGACTCATCCTCTGGCTGCGGGGCATCAGTGTGGGCAATCGTGGTTATAAAGTCGTCATCGATTTTGCCAACGTTGCAGGTATGGAAGTGGGCACCCCCGTTCGCTATCGCGGCGTGGCGGTAGGCAAGATTACCAAAACACGACCAGGACCGAACGGTGTTGAGGTAGAAGTCGAAATTTCTCCAGCCGATTTGCTGATTCCCAACGAAGTGAAGGTAGAAGCAAATCAGTCGGGGTTGTTGGGCAGCACATCGATCGACATCACTCCCCGCAAGCAACTCACAGCGGCAGTCGATGCGAAGCCACTGGATGCCGAATGCAACACAGCTCTGATCATCTGCAACAAGTCTCGCCTGACCGGTCGGGTGGGAGTCAGCGTGGACGAGTTGATTCGCTCATCAATGACGTTTGCTAATGCTTACAGCAATCCTGCATTTGTGGCAGATGTGCAAGCTGTGACCAAAAATAGCGCTCAGGCAGCCGCTGAGGTCGCTGCGCTCAGTCGAGAGTTCAAGAGCGTTGCTGTTGTCGTCAAGCAACAAGTTTCCACGCTGTCAGCCTCTAGCCGCAATGTCGATCGCACTGTTACTAAACTGGGACTCACAGCCGACCAGGTGAATGGTCTTTTAGCCACCAATCGCTCAAATTTAGTGGGCACATTGGGCAACATCAACGTGATTACGGCACAACTCCGCACCACTGTAGCCACGCTCAATCCGATCGTGGGTCGGGTGCAACAAGGTCAGCTACTGCAAAATTTGGAAACCTTGTCTGCGAACGCGGCTCAAGCCTCTGCTAATCTGCGCGATGTGTCCAATGCTCTCAACAGCCCCTCAAACCTGACGGTGCTACAGCAAACGCTCGATTCAGCCAGAGTCACTTTTCAAAACGTGCAGAAAATTACCTCTGACCTCGATGACCTGACGGGTGATCCAGCCTTTCGTGCCAATGTGCGGAAGCTAGTCAATGGGTTAAGTGGACTCGTCTCGTCGTCGCAGCAGCTTCAACAACAGGCACAACTGGCACAGATCCTGACTCCGATCGCCCAAACTGCCGCCGCTAATCCAACCCCATTGCCCAGTGGTAGCGTTCCTGTTGCAGACTCATTCGGTAAAACAGTGCCTGAAAAGACAGTGGAGGGAGTAGGGAGTAGGGAGTAGGGAGTGGGGAGTAGGGAGTGGGGAGTAGGGAGGCGTTTTGAGTTAGTGCTGCCTCCTGCCTTCTGCCTTCTGCCTCCTCCTTCTGCCTCCTATTCTTAACTCCAATCGTCTCGCTTGCTCCCTCGCCCCTTGTAGACTTGAGCGTCAGCGTGAATTTGACGCGTTCTGGCGGTCAAGGTTTCATCGGTTAAGTTCCACTGTTTCAGCACCTTCTCCAGATCTGCTTGAATATCGCGCGCACCGGGAAAACCCCGATAGCGAATCCGCAGGCGAGCGAGTTCTGAGAGGTTATAGTCAGTTGGTGCTTCAGCTAGTAGTGTGGTGACGATCTGACGATCGCTGCTCCAGAGGGGATGCTGCTGATCTTTTTGCGTTTCAGCCATGATTCGGTAGTTAGTTGTCAGTGGTTAGGGTCTGGAGCGGTCGTAGAGGCAACTGATGCTGTATGAGTTTAGCGGATGCTGTGTAGAGTGAGCGGATGCTGACCTAAGTTAGATGAGTTCTGGCTACGTCGTCAATCGATCGCTGATGTTCGTCGAATCAAGATTGAACGCTAACCGCTGACGGCTGACGGCTGACCGCTAACGCCTACAAATCAAATTGCCTTCTCATCCAGCAAGCCTCAAGCACAAGCCAGCTTATTTTTGTTTGAAAATCGAATTGTTGCAGTAGACTGGCTGGTAATCTTGATGCAGATAGCTAACTTGCGATCGCGGTGGGTGATTAAGCATTGTGCCTGAAGGCAGTTTCTGTACGAACGGTAGGTTTCCTAAGCTTACATCTTGGGTACGTTGAGTTGTACAGCGTGGCTAACCGCAACCAGGCAATGCTGTACGTGTGTTAAAGGAGTGATGAGAAGCTGATGTCCACTGCGTTTCGATCTGCGCCCCGTTCTCGGCGACCTGCTTCTACTCGTCGATCGCCGCTTTACCCAGTGCCCGCTCAGCCCAGCCAACTGCGTACTGTCCCCAAACGCTCCAGTCAACCACTGCCTAGACCGCCACTAAAGGCAGTCGCGCCTCCAGCAGGCGCAGCAGTGGTCAGACGTTTGCCTTCAAAACGATCGCTGCCGTTATGGTTACGGTTGCTGATTCAAGCACAGCGCGGCTCTTTGGTCATTGCATTCGTTTTAATGACAGCGACGCTCATCGTTTACGGCAGCACCGTTTATACGCAGCAGCTTTGGAGCAAAGAATACCGCAAGTTGAAAACACTTCAACGCAACGAGCGAGAAATGATCGCCACCAATGAGGGTTTGAAGAATCAACTGGCGCTACAAGCCGATCGACCCGGTTCAGGGCTTGTGCCCCAAACGCCAGACAACACGATCTTTCTTCAGCCTGCTCCACAGCGCTCAGCGTTAAGCATCAGCCCTAGCGTCTCCAAAGCTGAAGTCGCTCCCAACACACCCCTGGGATATTAAGAGCTGTCGTTATGGGTAGTCCTCCCCGTTCTCTGTCATCGCAGCATGTGCGTCGCTTACCCGTCAGCAAGCGTCCCTTGCGGAGCGATCGCACAGCTTTAGTCAATCTGCCAACCTTTCGGCTGTTCCTGGTTTGGGCTGCACTGGTAGCTGGTTGTGGGCTGCTGCTGTGTAATCTTTTTCGCCTACAGGTGGTGCAGGCTCCGAAGCTGCAAGCACGGGCACAAGAGCAGCAAATGGTTTACATGCGACCGTTCATTCCACGTCGCCAGATTATTGATCGCACAGAGACAGTTCTGGCGTTGGATCGCCCCGTTTACACCTTATTTGCCCATCCCAAGCTGTTTAAAGAGTCCAAGCAGGCGATCGCTGAGAAGCTCGCTCCGTTTCTGCGTCAGTCATCCGCTGACTTGACTAAGAAACTTGATGCCGCAGAAACGGGTATTCGCCTTGCATATTCCCTCTCTGAAAGCACGGCTGACCAAATCAGTAACCTGCAAGCCGACGGCTTAGAGTTGCTCCAGAGTCAGCAGCGGTTCTACCCACAGCATGAGATGGCGGCAGATGTGCTGGGCTACGTCAACGATGAGCACAAAGGGCAGGCAGGGCTTGAATTAAGCCAGCAGAAACTGCTTGAGCGTCTGGCAAATCCAGTGCGGCTGAGACGGATGGGCGATGGTTCGCTGATGCCAGATCAGGTGCCTGGAGGATTTCTGAATGTCGATGACTGGCAACTGCAACTGACGCTGGATAGTCGATTGCAGCGGGTTGCGATCGCCGCCTTGCAGCAACAGGTGAAAAAATTCAACGCCAAACGTGGAACCGTCATTGTGATGGATGTCCATGATGGTTCCCTGCTCACGCTGGCAGCTACACCATCCTACGACCCCAACCAGTATTTTAAGTACTCGCTCGATCGCTTTAAAAACTGGGCGCTCTCTGACTTGTATGAACCAGGATCGACATTCAAGCCGATCAATGTGGCGATCGCCCTCGAAACAGGCTCCGTCAATCCAGACAGTGCCTTCTACGATGAGGGACAAATCCAGGTCGGCGGTTGGCCCATTCAAAACTTTGACTATTCCACCTCAGGCGGTAGAGGGCGCATCACCCTCACGCAAATTCTGGAATACTCCAGCAATGTTGGCATGGTGCACGTGGTACAGCAGATTAAACCCAGCGTTTATTACACATGGCTGAAACGTCTCGGCATAGGCGATCCAGTGGGGATTGACTTGCCATCCGAAGCCTCTGGTCAGTTCAAAACTCAAAAGGTTTTTCTTGAATCGGCGATCGAACGAGCCACCACAGCTTTTGGTCAGGGTTTCTCACTCACCCCGATACACCTGGCTCAGCTCCATGCCGTACTGGCAAACGGCGGCAAACTCGTTACCCCTCATGTCGTTCAAGGGTTGTTTGATAGTAAAGGGCAACCGTACTGGCAGCCCAGCCTCCCCACACCTCGCTCGGTCTTCTCTAAAGCCACCACGCAAACCGTACTGTCGATGATGGAAACCGTCGTCAGCAAAGGTACAGGCAAGAGTGCCCAAATTCCCGGCTACCGTATTGCGGGCAAAACGGGGACGGCTCAAAAAGCGAATCCCAACGGTGGCTACCTGGATCATGCCAAGATCACTAGCTTTGTAGGCATCTTTCCGGTCGAGGCACCCCGCTATGTGGTCGTCGCTGTTGTCGATGAACCAAAGGGAGGCGACGCGTTCGGCTCAACCGTTGCTGCACCCGTTGTCAAATCGGTTATGGAAGCGCTTATCAGCCTGGAGAAAATTCCACCCAGCACGGTAGAAACGGGTGAGGTCGTGGGGAGATGAGGGGATAAGGGGTTGGGGAGATTTCGAGCTTTGAGTGCTTTAGCCTTTATTCCTCCTTCTCCATCGCGCGCAAAAACTCCAACGGCAACCCATCACTATCAGCAATAAAGGCAACTTCGTAAACCCGATCGCCAATCATCTGCTGTTCCGGTTCTAGCAGCACCTTGAGCGGCTGAAATTGCTCTGGTTGTGCTTGAGTTGCTTTGCTAAAACGGTCTTTCACTGCCTCTAACCAATCAACTAAATCAGCCGTAACAGCCGTGAGATCGAAGGATAAGTGATAGTACCCAACGTAGTGCTCATCCCCAAAGGCATCGGGTGCAGGCTTTGGTTCTGGGATTTGGATCAGCTCGATCCGTCCGCCTAAGCCTTCCAGCCAGCAAGCCAGCGTATAGCCAGTGGTGAACCGCTCCTGCACTTGAAAGCCGAGCTGTTCGTAGAAGGCGATCGCTCGAAAAATATTTGCCGTCCGAATCGACGCGTGATGCATAGCAGTGATGCTGAAGACTTTTGCTTTAGACTAAGTACTCTAGACTAATACCAATCTAAAGGGTGTTCAGGCATATCCTGCCTCTGTGGGAGTAGGTTTAGCTAAGATGCTGCTTTGAGCTTCGCAGTCATCAACAGAACCTGCCTCTACCCTACTATTAGCCTTATTCGTTTCGTAGGATCGGTTCATGCATCGAGTCATGAAGCTGCTATTTATTCGTCATGCCCAATCAACTGGCAATCGGGAAAAACGGATGCAGGGGCACGGTGAGTATGCACTCTCCAGTGAAGGCAAACAGCAAGCGGAGAAGCTCGCCCGTAGCCTGATGGCAGAAGGCTGGTACCCTTCCCATGTCTATAGCAGTCCGCTCAAACGCACCGCTCAGACCACGCAAATTTTGCTAGATCACTTTCAAACAGCACCGCTCCCGGCTGCCGTGAGTGACCTCATCGACAGTGCTGAAACCATCATTGATACACCAGAGGATACGTCTAGAAGCATTACAGTGGCGTATGCAGATGCACTCAAAGAATTTCAAAACGGCATTTTTCAAGGGCTGACCTGGGCAGAAGCCATCAGTCGCTATCCTGATCTTTGTCGTGAGCTAGAAGCGTCGCCAGATTGGATTCAGATTCCCGGTGCCGAAACGCCACAGGATGCCAGAAATCGCGCCGATCAGTTTATGCAGACACTTTTCAACCGACACAAAAACGGGGATCAGATCTGGATTGTCACCCATAGCTGGATCTTGCAACACTTGATTGCTGCACTCATGGGATGCGATCGCTCATGGCGGCTACGAGCAAACAATACTGCCATCTTTGAGTTTTGGGTTGATCAATCTCGATGGCATCGTACCGATCAAAACCGCTTTAATACCGATCTTTGGCAGGTACGACGCTTCAACGATTGTCGTCATCTCAAAACGCCACTCTAGTATCAACTTTGGTTAAACTTAAAGCCTTATCAACTGATCAAAAGGCATTGATAGCGATGCTCGTTTGAGTGCGGTACAAGTGCTTAGGTTTTAAGGCAGGAGGCAGGAGGAAAACTCTGCTCCTCCTTGCTTCTGCCCTCTGCCTTCTGCCTCTTGGGGACTGTACTTCACACTTGCTTGGAATCCGCTATAGCGCTTTTCTGAGAGCTGATCCCCAAGCACGAGCACATCACTTTAGCTGTAGCGAAATGGCTTCATTCTATTAAGTTTTCTATCAAAAAAAACTCTTTTTCATGCCGCTTAGCGTTGCCTTTGTAAGCAGTACGGTTATCCTTTTCTAAAATTGGAGTATCGTGAATCAAGGACTGACATAGCATCCTTTCTTTAAGATCAGGGTAAACTTAACAGCTTTCAGTAATGACAAGCGCAGTGAACGATATTGTCAAACAAGCCAATCAAGGTAGCGTTGCAGCCATTATTCAGGTGCTCAACGAAAAGCTGGCTGAGTCGGGTGTGCGGACACGCGCCATTTTTGCGGATGGCGTACTGCAAATCCTCTGTGAAGCGGCAACGGCAGAGCAGTTGGAACCCGCAGAACTCATCAAACAGATCCGGCACACGTTGGAGGCGATCGCGCCGCGCAACATTCGTCGAGTCAACATCAACAGCCGCATCGTGCGCGAACAGCAACTGCTCTGGCTAGACGAAATCAGTCGTGATCCTGAAAATCAGCTTCTCTGGTCACAAGAAATTACACTCAATAAACCCAATCTCTTTCGCCATCTCCTGAGCCAGTGGAACCAAAAAGCAGCGTTCCACGAAATCAAGATGCCCAAACGCTCTTCAGGAAAGCAGCGCGAACAACATCAGTTTTGGCGGGGACTCGTGGGAGGCGCTAGCGCGAGTCTCTTACTGCTTCTGGGTGGCTGGGCACTGTATAGCTGGCTAGGCGCACCCAAAACGGGCACAGCGGTGAAGCCAGAATCATCCGCTAGTCCACAGGCAAGCAACTCCTCTCAGCCAACGCAGACGGCAACACCTGTCCCTATTCTTCAACCCACAATCAAACAAGACTCGTTTCCGATCGCCGTTAGAATCGCGGAACAGGCATCGCAGGCAGGCTTAACCGCACAATCACAGGCGCAGTGGCTTGAATTAGCAGCCCGTTGGCAGCGTGCCTCAGACCTGATGGCAGACGTACCCGCTGGGGACAGCCGCTATCAAACTGCTCAGGATCGAGTCATCGCCTACCGAAAGAACAAAGAGTTGGCGCTTGCAAAGGCGAATCAGCAACCTGACCCATCACCACTTGAGACAGAACCCTCGCCTATTCCAGACGGTGAGCCAACACCTCCATAAATTCGCACTATTTGATTCACTCTTACTCAATGCTGACTCCCCGCACGGTTTGCGATCGCGATCGACCCGCAACGGGTGCTTGTTGAATCTGGCGATCGCGGGCATGGTGCGCCTGAAAATGCTGCTGCCACATCTCTGGTGCATTGAGCGTTTCGCCACCGTGCTTCGTGAGCCGTTGCCGCACTTTGCAAAGCACAGGCGTATTCACGCAGGCACCCGCCACGATGATTTGTCCTTTCGTCAACGCAGGCAACTCTTTTAGCAAATCGCGTCCTGCTGCCTCCACGCCATACTTCAGGCTTTCCTGATCGACCGGATTGACAATCCGCATGATGAACTGACTCATACACTGCGACAGCACATCTGAGTCGATCTTGCCGGGACGCTGTGTGATCAAGCCCATGCCCAAACCAAACTTGCGCCCTTCGCTCAAAATCGTTCGTAGGACAGCTTTACAGCGTGACGGCTCATTAGCAGGTGCAAAGCGATGCGCCTCTTCCACAATGATAAAGACAGGATAGGGTAGGAAGTTTTCATCCTCCGGCTTGACCAGATTTCGATGGGTGTTCATCCGCGCCTGGTTCGCTTGCCGCAATACGGCTGCACAGATGACCTGCTGTTCTTCCTGGCTGATCTCGTTCATTTGCAAGACGGTGACCTGCCCCGGCTCAAACAGGTCTCTGGGCGCAACCGTGTGTTCAAAGGTATGAAAATACTGCGATCGCTCCAGTCGCTCTAGCTTCCACTCCAGGGCTGGGGCAGATGAACCCGATTTTTCATTGCCTTCTTCATCTACTTGCATATCAGCCTCACGCACCGCTGCAATAAGGTCTTGAATGCCCCAGCGATACTCCCCCTGTTTGTGCCGTTGCAGGAGCCGATATGCCTTGTTGAGAATGGACTGCTGGCGATCGCTCATATCTGGCAGCAGCGTCAGAATGTCGTAGTAATCCAGCGACGAGACCCGAATGCGAATATCCTCTGGCGTGAGAATTTTTACCTTTGGTGCATACCCATCGCTTCCTTGAAACGCCGCATGACCTCGCATCTCTGCCAGTGTGTGATATTCCCCATGCGGATCAAAAATCAGCACAGCCGCACGATTATGGGGCAGCAGCAGTTCCTCAATCAGCACACCCGCTGTATATGACTTACCCGATCCAGTGCCTGCCAGAATCGCCATGTGAGTGCTGACCAGTTCCTTTACATCCAGCGCCACAGGCACATCTGACTCCCGCAGCAGCAGCGACCCAATATGTGCCGCACCGACTTCACCGGGTTGCTTCTTGTTCAGCACCCGCCGCAGCATGGCATCGTCCGCCAGGTAAACCTTCGCGCCTGGGTTGGGTGTGCGGCGTGGGTTCATAAACCCCAGATTTAGGTCGAAATAACCCACGACATCGACGGTGATTTCGTAGATCTCTGGATTGTTATAGGTGAAGCCAACCAGAGCCGCGATCGTCTCTGGGCTAATCTCTGTATCGGCAAAAATGCGATCGGGCAGGTGATCAATCAAACAACGCGCTGAAATCTTGCCTAGAATCTGTAGCGCTGTCTCCTGCCCCGGCGCAACGACCGCATAGAAAACAAATTCGCCGATTTTGACCGAGCGATTGTCTGCCGTGATAAAAACATACTGATTGCCAGTCTCACCGGGTCCCTTCACCGTGCCAATCACACGCGGCGATGGTAATAAACCCTCTAAGTTTGTCCCATTTGCCAGAAGCGAATCATCTAGAAGCGAATTGTTAGCGTTCATTCACTATCACTCACCAGAGCCGTTGCCGTGTCTATCCTAACGGTTATAACAGCTTCCAACGCTGCGCGATCGCCACGCAAGACAGCCCATCCAGCGATACATCAATCTGGAACAGTAAGGAAGCCGAGGACAGCGAGAATACGGTGTTGAGCAGTCAGAGAACGCATGATGGGAGCAGGAATTCACGGATACCTTCAGCGAATAGCTAGATTACGCTAGAGACAAGTGAAGCAGTGGCTTGCGATCGCCATCACATCAGCCACTGAATGTCGCAGCATTAAAGCTCCGATTTCTCTGCGGAGTTGCTAGAGCTTGAACCAAGATGGGAACCCTAACCTCTAGAGGAGTAGTTCGACAGCATTAATTTAAGAGCGAACAACGACGAAGGGACAATGATTGATCGTTTACGTGTCGTAGAAAGCGATATGCCAGACAATACCGTTGATTGTCGTGGCGAAGTGCCGTTGACTGTGGTCAAAAGACTGCGATCGTCATTGCCCCCCACCTTGAGGGTGGTTTTGCCAGAAGAAGCCTCTAGTGAACCCATGCAGCCGCCTCCACTGACAAATCTGTGTCAGCAGATGCTGCAACTTGCTTCAAGCCAGTCTGATGGCAGCCAAATACTTGCTGATCTCGCTGCCTGCATTGGCAACGCATTCGATGTTGATGGGTGTGCGATCGCGCTCCCAAGTTCAGTCGATACCAATACCCAAGTTGTTTACTGGTTCGCCGATGCGCCGCCGCAGGTGCGGCAGTTGAAAACAACGCCTGCTTTCTTTGACGGTTGGCATTTTGATTCACTAGCCATCTCGATCGACCCTGTTGAGACTGTACCAGCCCATCACGCGACCGCGTTAAGCGCCCGTAAATTCCTTGCCCTTTGGCAGCCGATCGCCTCGTTGCGGGCATCCTCGTTACCGATCGTTGCTCTTCTAGGTACGACAACGCATGTTCAAGGTCGCGTCAATGGAGCCATCAGCTTGATGCGATCGCGCCCGCACACCTGGACTCAAGCAGAAATCGCAGGACTTCAAACCGTGTCTCATCAGGTCGCCAGCACTATCGATCAGGTTCGGCTTCAACACCAACTCAGCCAGCAGAGGCAGCATCAGCAAGTCGTCAACCAGCTTACGCTGGCAATTCACAACGCCTCTGATCTCAGCACGATTTTAAAGCTCGCTACAGATGGGACGGCTCAGGCGCTACAGGTGCAACGGGGTATGCTGTTGCGGCTGAAACATTGGGATACGCTCTTTCGTAACCGCGCCTCAACACAAATCCCTAAAATTAGAGTAAACGTTGCCTGTGAATGGCTCAGCGCTGACGCCGATCGCGAGTCCTTGCATGATCATCATGAGCCGATCACGGATCAAAGGCTGACAACAGGCACTAATCAATCATTCTGGCTATCAGAGTGTACTCTCTGTCAACAAGCATTTCTGCACCCTGACAGCCCCATTATGCTTGCTGGCGGACAGCTCACCCAGTCGAAACTGGATGTTGCTACTTCAAATCACTTAGACAGTAGTATTGCCACAACGTTTAACGTAGAGTCGCTGCCGACACTCCTCCTGGCACCGTTAGAGAGTCAGGGTATTGTGTTAGGGTTCCTCGTTTTCCAACAAGATCAACCGCGTTTCTGGCAGCCAGAGGAACTGGCACTAGTACAACTGGTGAGCGCTCAAGTCAGCACTGCCATCATTCAAACAGAGACGCTCCGACAGGTGCAGTCTCTGGTCGAGAAGCGCACGGCTGAACTGCGTGAGAGTTTATCTGTACAGGCAAAGCTGTACGATCGCACGCGCTATCAGCTCGACCAGCTACGGCATTTAAATCAGGCTAAGGATGACTTTCTCAGTACCGTCAGCCACGAGTTACGAACACCGCTCACCAGCATGACGATGGCGATCTGCATGTTACGACAGGTTGGCTTGTCTGGCGAACGTAGCGCTCGCTATCTCGATATTTTGGAACAGCAGTGCGCTCAGGAAACCAACCTCATCAACGACTTGTTGGGACTTCAGGAATTGGAGTTGAATCAGGTTGCCGTAAATTTACAAGAAATTGATTTGAAAGCCTTGATGCGCGACCTGATCAGGCAGTTTCAACAAAAGTGGTCAGCCAAGGGAGTGACCATAGAAACCAAGTTACCCAAACGATCGCTGCGCTTGCTGAGCGATCGTGACAGTCTGCACCGCATTCTCTTTGAACTCCTGACGAATGCTGGCAAATATTCTCATCCCAACAGTTGCGTGCAACTCCACGTTGCGCAAAAGAAAGATCCAGACAGCAACCAGATTATCGTGACGCTAAACAACGTTGGGCAGGGCATTGCGCCTGATGAACTGCCGCTCATCTTCGACAAATTTAAGCGCTGCCAGGGTGCGACTCAAAATGCCGTTCAGGGTACAGGTTTGGGCTTAGCACTGGTGAAATCATTGGTGCAGCACTTGAATGGGGATATCACCGCTTCCAGCCATGCAACTGAAGATGCCCACACCTACGAAACCTGCTTTACGCTGACTTTACCGCAAACTTTTGCTTATCAGGAGTTGCGTTAAAGCGGGACTGCATTCTCGCTAAACGGCTAGGCTAAATGGAATATAGTCAATAGTATGCTCAAGTCCGCCACGCCTAAGTCACTCCGCTGGCAACGTGCTAAGCAATCGCTGCTGGCACGACAGACAGACATTTGCCTGTCCGCTGCACGGTTGATGGGCTACTTGTGGTGGGATGATACGATCGCTCGACGCTTTCCAAAACATCGCAATCGACGCGCACAGTGGTTAGTTGGCACCCTGCTTGACTTAGGTCCTACGTTTATTAAGATCGGTCAAGCCCTCTCCACACGAGGCGACCTGCTGCCGCCAGAGTACATTCAGGCATTGGGGCAGCTTCAGGATCGAGTACCCTCTTTTGCTGCCGATGACGCGATCGCCATTATTGAATCTGAGCTGGGCAGTCCGCTTTATACTCTCTATCGAGATTTTGACCGTGTACCGATCGCGGCAGCCAGCCTGGGGCAGGTACATAAAGCGCGGTTGCATACAGGTGAAGATGTAGTCATTAAAGTGCAGCGTCCCGGACTCGACACACTCTTTGATCTAGATTTTAGAGTGCTGCGACGCTTGCTCCGGTTCTGCCAGCGCTATCTCCCCTGGACGCGGGAATATGACCTGGAAGCCATTTATGACGAGTTTGCTCAGGTGCTTTACCAGGAGATTGATTATGTGCAGGAAGCCATCAATGCCGATCGCTTCCGTCATAATTTTCGTGACCATGCTCGCATTGTCGCCCCGAAGGTGTACCCCAAATACACCACCAAGAAAGTGCTGACAATGGACTACGTGCCAGGCATCAAGATTAACGATCGCCAAAGTCTGGAAGCGATCGGCATCAACGTCAAAGAGATCAATCAGCTCGGCATTTGCTCGTACCTCAAGCAATTATTGCAGGATGGCTTCTTTCAGGCAGACCCTCATCCTGGCAATATGGCAGTCAGCGCTGATGGTTGCCTGATTTTCTACGATTTTGGCATGATGGCAGAAGTGAAAGCCATCGACAAAGACCAGATGGTGCGAACGTTTTTCGCGGTTTTACGGAAAGACACTGACCAGGTGATTCACACGTTGACGACGATGGGACTGATCGAACCCGTCTCAGATATGGCTCCGATTCGTCGCGTGATGGGGTTTGTGCTGGAGCGCTTTACCGAGAAGCCGATCGCGCTCCAGGAATTTAGCCAGGTGAAGCAAGAAGTTTCGGCACTGTTTGCACAACAGCCGTTTCGTCTACCCGCTAAGATGACGTTCATTCTCAAAGCACTGACGACGCTGGATGGTGTTGCCCGTGACCTTGACCCGCAATACAGCCTGTTGGAATCTGCCAAGCCGTTTGTGAAAAGCATCACGATCGCCAAAGGACAGGGCAGCGGTCTTGGCGAATTGACGAAACAGGCGCGTGAGTACATTACTTACAAACTCCGTCAGCCGAGCGCTACAGAGCGCTTAATGCAACGCCTCGAAGAGCGGTTAGAGCAGGGAGAGCTAGACATTCGGGCACGATCGCTAGAAACCGATCGTGCCATCCAAACCATCAATCTCGCCCTCAAAAGCTTGATTTACGCCTGCTTAACCGGGTTTTGCCTCTTGTCGGGTGCTGTGTTGCTGGTAGGGGCGTACAAAACCTGGGCGTTCGCCGCCTTTGGTCTCACTGGGTTGGGCTTACTTTTCTTGATTCGTTCCCTCATTGCACTTGCCATTCGAGAGCGCATTGGTCGGCTGACCAGATGAAAAGGAAATAAAAGACGTTCCATGAACGCCCCTATAGACAAAAGTTGCCAGCACGATCGCTACCGTTTAAGCGACCTGCTGGCACGTGTCGAGCCGCCTTGTTGCGTACTTTATTTGTACGTATAAGAGCCGAGTTCACAGAGATCCAGTTGACGTTCATCCAGTTTGGAACCATCGGCAAAAACGCCCAGGATGTCGTAGGTACAGGTGCTGCGACCATCGGCGATCGTGACAGTGCCTGCTTCTCCAGGGCTAACTGACTCGCCTAACAGGTTTTCGCCCCAATCGTCCTGTGAGGATGCCTCAACGTAAAATTCTACTAATGGGCTGTTGCTGCTGTTTTTGAGTGTGAAAGCAAGATCTTCGGCTAGAACGTTTTGACTCATCATCGCTGCGGTGGGCAGCGCCAGGGCAGTAGCAAGCATAACCTTAGGAAAGGACAGTTTAATCACTCAAGACTCCTTGCTGGATGTGAAATGTCAGAGTCAACCATGTGACCCTCTATACCAGTTAAGTAAGCTTGAAGCCCAATCACAATGATGGTTACACAGATGCCACGATCGCTCGACCGCTCGAAAGATCCGCAAATCGCAGGTTGACGATCGCGTTGACGGTGGCAAAGCGAGGCTACAAGGCGATCGCCCTGACTTGAGGAATCATAAAGCGCTGACGAGACCGATCAAAAAAATGTGTTCTTGATCAATCTCGTAGGGCGCGCTGCGGCTACAAGCGTTAGAAGCGACAAGTCTGTCCCACTTGCAACAGCGGTGCGATCGCTCAGGCGGCGTTTTGCAATTCAGCCGTCTGCACGGGCAATTGCTTCGTGATATCGCCGCGTTGCACTTTTACTTGCAGTGTTTGACCCAAACGGCTGTTTTCCACGATCGTTTGGAGCTGTTCTGCGGTCGTAATTGCCTGACCATCAATTTGAGTGATCACATCACCCCGTCGCAAACCTGCCTTAGCGGCTGGCGTATTTGGCAGTACACGGACGACAATCACTCCTGTCACTTCAGGCACCATGAAGGCAGAATTGGGGTCGCTATTGTTTTGTTTTGCGAGTTCTGGGGTCAACAGCGTCATCTGCACACCCAGATACGGATGTACAATGCGTTCACCGTTTGCCAGTTGGTCTTTGATTGCTTTTGCTTTGTTGATAGGAATAGCAAATCCGATGCCCATTGCATCTGCCCGAATGGCAGTGTTGATACCAATCACTGCACCCTCGTTGTTCACCAGCGGACCGCCAGAATTACCGGGATTAATCGCCGCGTCAGTCTGGATAAAATCCAACCGCTTATCGGGAATGCCGACCTGAGCGCTGGAGCGCTTTAGCGTGCTGATAATACCTAGCGTGACCGTGTTGTCCAAGCCCAAAGGATTGCCAACCGCGATCGCCCAGTCTCCCACCTGAATCTGGTCAGAATTGCCTAGCGTGACAACGGGCAAACTACTGCCGTCAATTTTGACCACTGCCAGGTCAGTCACTTCGTCAGCACCGCGTACTTTACCTTCAAAAATACGTCCATCCTTCAGCGTTACCGTTACCTTATCAGCACCATTGACGACATGAGAATTGGTTAAGATAACGCCGCTGCGATCGACGATAAAGCCTGAACCCTGCCCTCTCAAATGCTCTTCACGAGGCGATTGTGGGAAGCCCTCTTCGCCAAAAAAGCGGCGAAAAAAGGGGTCTTCTAACATTGGATCAGGGTTCGTGCGACGCGTGACTGTCCGCTCGGTATCAATCCGGACGACGGCGGGACCAACCAGGTTTACTGCCTTGGCGACAAAGCTGCCTTTTCCAGCGTCCTCTGGTAGCTGTGCTGGGTTAACGGCGGCGACCTTGGTCAACACGTCTGCCTGATCGAGGTCTGCCTGAGCGGGTGAAGCTGGCAAGACTGTGAGGCTTAAAGTGGCTGCCAGCACAAACGTTAGGACAGTCGTAAAAACGGGGTGGAACAAGCGAGAAAGGGTTGAGAATCGCATAGCATCAACCTACGGGTATCAAACAGAGCTGAAAGTATCGTTACATCTATTTTGACAGTCTAAACCCCAAACTGTGCTCGTGATGTCAATCATGGTTTGACCTGGGCTAGAATCTTGAGTATCCATTCTGCTATTAGCCAACTTAGATGGCAACTTCTGAACGTACTCATGGTCGTGATAGCGATCGTCTTGAGACTAGTCACCTTCACAATCACGATCACAGTGCCGCTAAGCATCCACACACGCATAGTGAAGAGTCACTCAAGCGAGTCTTGAATCGTCTTTCCCGCATTGAAGGTCACATTCGCGGCATCAAAACGATGGTGCAAGAAAGTCGTGCGTGCCCGGATGTGTTGGTGCAAGTTGCGGCTGTGCGGGGAGCGCTCGATCGGGTTGCTCGGATGATTTTGGATGAGCATTTAACTGAATGCATCGGTCGCGCTGCCAAAGAAGGCAATATTGAAACTGAGATTGAAGAATTAAAAGCAGCCCTTGATCGCTTTTTACTCTAGTTATTCAGACTAGATTTCAGACTAGATCATCAGCCGTTCGAGTGCGTGAGGGTCGGGAATCGTGAGCGTGTCACGTTCACGCACAATCAGTCCTTTTTTTTCAAGCTTGCTTAAGACTCGCGTCACTGTTTCGCGCGCAAGACCACTAAGGCTACTCAGCTCACGATGGGGCAGGTTCGGAATTTCGGTACCCGTCGAGACCTTTTTACCTTGCCCGTCTGCCAGAAAGAGAAGGATGTCCGCAACGCGTGAGGTGCTGTCAGATTCGCGTAACCGCAAGCGACGGTTGACTTGTCGCAAACGGCGTGCCATTAGCTGCGCCAGCCGAATGCCTGATTGAGGCTCGGTGTGCAGTAGATTGACAAAATCCTGCGCGGGCATGTTGCCAATCACAGTCGGAGCGAGGGTAATCACATCGGTCGATCGAGGCACTTCGTCCAGGGGAGCCATTTCGCCAAACAACTCGCCTTTGCCCAGAATGTTCAGCGTCACTTCCTTCCCATCTAGATTGTACGTGCGAATTTTGACCCAGCCGTTCAAAATAAAATACACCGAGCTACCCCAGTCATTCTCTAACAGAATCACCTGGTTAGCTGGATGGCTCCGCATCACAACCTGGGCTGTAGCTTTTTCAACCGCCGTCTCTGGGAGTCCTTCAAAGAAAGGAGCGGAACGAATCGATATGTTAGCTTGAGCATCTCTGGGACTATACCGATCTTCCATGTGACTGCTGCATCAAAATTCTCAAGTCAGGGTAAATAATAATGCAAGGGTGCAATATTGACTAACGAACCTGACGATGAAAGTCATTATTTTAACAAGCATTGCTGGTCTCAGTGTGAGCAGCCAAGCCTGAATAGTCAAAGGTCAGTGATTTGCCGAGCCATCGTTCAGATTACAACAGTTACATTCAGGCAACAAACGGTTATCAGCTAACTTCACAGCATCTTTCTGCTACACCGCCGTGACGACTAGAGTATGGTAGAGGCTAAGCCTTAGGGCTTAGACACAGCAGAACCAGATCAGTGCAATCATAGCAATAATAACCTAACGAACCCATGACTTCTAGTTACTATTGCTGAAAGACAGAGCGACGATGCACTTGAGCAGTCGTTTAGAGGCGCTCTAGTGTAGTAATCTCTGGAGAATTTGTCACTTTTCCACTTTCCTGGCGTACACTTTGTCCAGATGTGCGGTCTTTGGGCGATTCAACCTCTTCTTTAAAATAAGGATGATTCGCCAGGGTAAATCCTTTACATCTGGAGGTCGCTTCAATTTTCTCAGCCAATCACTGAGAAAAGATAGGCTTTTTCTTTGATTGCTATATTACTAAACATTAAGAGTCTTGCCAACTCAGCCACGCTCACGCAACAGCGCTCAATGCTTGACAGACTGTCTTTTCAGCCCCTGCGATCGCTGTTTCAAGTCAACTTTTAGGTTTTGTGAAGGCGTAACTGGGGCTGTTGTGGGAAGCCTCATTATATTAGGAATAGCAGCTATCTCCTAGCCCGCTTCTGCTCAGTACTCGTCAGGGGTTACAGTGTGACTTCTCAGAAGGATCAAATTCAAGCGCTGATTACAGATATCGATGGTGTGCTTCAAAAGACGACTCCCCGTCTTCCGTGGGTGGTGTCTGGCGAGATGACGCAACAGCGCCAGGTTCTGGAGCGCGTACGCAATTACTTGGTAACCTTTCAGCGGAGCGTGGGTGAAAGCGTTGGGCAAGGGGGAGCCAGACCAGACCTGCTGGCGCATGATATCTACTACCAGCCGCAAGCGTCCTACTCATCGCCTCCCGTCGATGCTCAAGCTGAGCGATCGCAGCCGTATAGCCCAGACGAACTGACAGCGCAACAGATGCTACAGGCGATCGTCCAGGAAATGGGGTATCTACGCTCTAACCTGATGCAGCCGCTTCAATCAGATGTGGAGCTTTTGCGACAACAGCGAGAATCGTTAGCACAAGAAATCCGTCAGCTTGAGGCACAGCGGCAGGGTTACGCAGGACAGCTACCGAGCAACCAACAGCAGGTGATAACGGAGTTTTTGCAGGCATTGATGAGCCGACTGCAAGAAACGCTGCCGCAGCAGGTGGCACAGACCTTGAGGAGTGGCAATCAACAGTCATTGCCCTATGGCGCTAACCTGGCACTGACAGGCTCGGCTCCATCCATTGCGGCGACATCAGAATCGCCCTCTCAAGGGTCTGGCAATATTCAGATCGCGCAGTCGCAGTCAGATGAACTGCTGACCAAGCTAGATTCCACTCTCAGCGTTGTGTTTGAGTCTTTGCAGCGAAACGTGCAGGCATACGAAGAGTCTCTCTCTCAAGGGCTGGATAAGATGCACAGCCTGGGACAGCAGGGCGAGATGATGTTTACAGCGCTGATTAGTCATTTAGCGAATCAGCTTGGGCACGAAGCCTCTTCCTATCTACAGTCGCCTGCTGCAACCGGACTGGAGTCAGCGCGACTAGCCAGCCCACAGGTTGCGCCAACAGTGCCCGATCGCTCGCAACCATCCCAACTAACGGTGGCTGGGGCTAATTCATCCTTATTTGAGCAACCCAATGCCACTGCTGTCTCACGACCGTTAACACTGCCGTTCCCTGGTACTGAAATCTCCAGTCGCTTTTCCGAGGCGGTGCCTGCGTCTGCTGCAAATCTACCTGAACCATCGGTAGATACTGCGATCGATTCCTGGCTTCGCTCTGCTAGTGGTGTCGATGCTACACCAGCGGTTGATTTCGAGCTGGCTGAATTAAATCTGGAAGGCTTTGATTTAAACCAGTTAGCAGCCCAAGACGTGAACGCGCTACTGGAACTGGATGCAAATCTACTGGGCACCAATCTATCGCCTCAGCCGATCTTAGCGCCAATCGAGCCGATCGATTCACCGCCTCAACCGATCGCTAACGAGATGTCGTCAGGTGCCATGAGCGCTGAAGATACCGCTGACATTGATGCGGCGCTCAAGCTATTAGAACAGCTAAGCTCGGAATTGCAGGATCAGCCAGCGTCGGTAGCAGATGCAGACGCTCAGATTGATCGGATGTTGAGTACTCCTTCATCACTAGCGGAAGAAACCGCAGCAGCTAGTATCCCTGATGATGCACAGGACGAGCTGGACGAGTTCTACGAAAGTTTATTTGGCAACAACGCGATCGCGGTTGAACCGTCCTTAGAACCAGCAGTGACAGACAGCCTTGATTCTGCACCTGCGATCGCTGCCGTAGACCCAACATCCACGAGCGCGCCAGTTACGTCGCCGTTGACCGCTCAACCAATTGACACACTCCCCGCTGAGACGCAAGCACTTACAGAGACGCTAGTGGCACCTGACACCGTTGCTGCCCCCGCAGTGTCTACAGCCGTTGACCCTACTTTAGGTTGGGATTTGCTGGCAAAGCCGTCAAGTACCCAGGCTACAGAACTAGACATTCCGGCAGCACTGTTGGAAGACGAGTTGCTCAGCGGCTGGGATTTTGAAGAGACTGAGGTTGGCTTAACGGAGCCTGAACCAATACCTGTTAGCGATGAACTGTTAGATACTTGGGATGCTGACGCTGCGAGCGATCGCGCCCCATTCGTGGCTGATACGCTTACCCAGCCGCCAATCGACACGACAGCAACTGTCTCCAGCGATAGCCAGGATTCAGCTACAGCGATCAATGCAGACGTTTTAGTGTCAGATACCGCGCCAACGCTTGAGCCACCCGGTAGTACAGACGAAATTGCTGCCCTGACAGATTTGTTTGACGAACCGATGCCTGCTGAACCACTAGAAGCACCGATCGCGAATCCTGTAGTACCACCACAGAGCTTCAGTCAATCTCCAGTTGAGGCTTCCCCCAACACGATTGCACCGACCTTGCCAGAATCTACTCCGAAGCTTGCTGATCAGGTAGAAAACCGTTTGGGAGACGATCGCTATACGCCTGCGTCACCAGAAGAAGATTTGCTACCGCTTGCCGATCCCGCTGATGAATTGGACTCTGAACTATGGTTGGATGAAAGTACGTTGAATCGCTTGAGCGAAGACCTTTTCAGCTTAGAAGAGACGATCAGCGAGCCATCAATCCTGTCGTATGACGTTGAACCTGGAGCCGATACAGCAACACTGTACTCAGAAGCAACAGCACCCTATGAAACGGCACCTTATGCGGATGAGCCGATAGCTTTAGAAGACTGGAGTACCTCGCTGAATGAGCTTGCTGATAACGTACCCACAACCGACTCAACGCCAGATTCCACCGAGTCTGAACGTACCGCGATCGTCGCCGAAGAGCCAAGCGCTTTCATTCTGGAGGGGATGGATGATCTATTCACAAACACCCCTATCGTACTGCCTGTTACGCCGATCCCACCTCCGATCGTCTCCACGCAAGCAGAGCCATCGGCTGCTTTTACGCTAGAGGGAATGGATGATTTGTTTGGAGATTCTCAAACTGACCCCGTACCCTTGCCACCAACCTCGTTTCCAATCGCAACCCAGCCGCCATTTACCCTGGAAGGGATTGATGACCTGTTTAGCGATGCCCCAATCGTCAGTTCGGCACCGCTAACACCATCTTCAGACGCTCCATCAGACCAATCCCTACCATTCACTTTAGAAGGGGTCGATGAGCTTTTTGCCGATGCCCTTCCCATTGCTGATGTACCTCCAGTACCGCCCGAAACGGTGGACGTAGGCTTGCTAACCCAACCGGGAACTGCCGCAGATTTTACTCTGGACACAGCAGGTGATCCTGGTGATCTCTTTGTGGCAGCGCCAACGGCTGTGCCGTCACCAGAAAGCGCATCCACCGAAGCGATCGCGCCACCTGCGTCACCCTCACCTAGCCTGACTTCGGAGTCTACTGCAGATTTTACTCTAGACACAGCAGGTGATCCTGGCGATCTCTTCGTGGCAGCGCCAACGGCTGTGCCGTTACCAGAAAGTGTGTCCACCGAAGCGATCGCTCTACCCTCATCGTCCCTACCAAACCCGGCTTCTACACCCGTTGCCCCGTTTACCTTTGAACAAGTGGGCGACTTATTCATAGAAGTGCCGTCTGGGGAACTGCCTTTTCACGAGCAACCGACGAATGAGCTACCAGGTGCCGATTTTTTGATCGCCGAACCCTCTGCTCCAGTCCCTGAACCGCTTGTACCATTCACGCTAGAGCAGGTGGGTGATGTGTTCATGGAAGTGCCCTCTGAAGAAGCAATTCCAGACGCGCTGGCTGCCTCGCCGAACCCACAACCGTCGTCTCCGCCCCCAGCCGAACCGTCAACCTTGGAGCAAGCCTTTGCCAGTCTGATGGGTTCCTTTGGCGATCCAATGTCAGCCGACGATGGGACAGACGCTCAAGATGCTGAAAAAAAAAAGTAGCTGAGCTAACGACTAACCGCTTAGAAGCGCCAGTGCCCAGCGCTCAACCTGATTTGTCAGTGGAAGGCTCGATCGCGCCCCTAACAGAGCTATCTCCAGCAGAACTAGAGAACGCGATCGCTGCGATAGACCCACCCGAAGCTGATGCAGCGGCAGCCGTCGCAACTTGGTGTCTGGGCATTGATGTGGGCACAACAGAAATCACAGCCGTCTTGTTGCAGGTTCAGACAGGGCAGACCTATCCCATTGTTTGGCAAGAGGTGGAAGCACCCGATCAGCCAGCGCTGGCTGGTCTACCTGCGATCGTTTATCTATCTGCTCAACAATTCAAGCACCTGCCTGAAGTGCCAAATGCATTAGGGTATCAGGCGCTGGAGTCCGCCTTAACCGCTGCCAACCAGCCAGATACAGGGCTATTGCTGAGCAACTTTAAACCTTATCTCAAGGCTGGTACGCCTTATCTGAGTGAGCAACAGCATTGGGAGCCAGTTTTACAATGGTCTGACCAGCAGCCTCTGAGTCTCCAGTGGTTACAGCAGGCGCTGGTGGCTCTCCTGCAAACGCTAAAGGGAAGGACGCTTGGCTTAATCAGCACTGCCCCAGCGATGACACAAGAGGCATTTCAAGCCGCGATCGAGCACATCACAAGCGTGATCATTGGGTGCCCAACCGGATGGTCAGATACGTATTGCTTTAATCTACGAGAAGCAGTGCTGGCGACGGGTTTAGTCGATCGTGCTGAACAGATTTACTTCCTTGAAGAGGCGATCGCGGCACTGCTCGCTACACTACCTCAACCAGCCGTCCAGCGTCCGTCCAGCGTCGCCTCTTCTGCTGTTACTGACAGCCGTTCTGACAGCTCATTGCAGGGTAGCACTCTGGTCTTGAGTGCGGGTGCCACGACGACGGAGCTTTTGCTGGTTGATCTGCCCCGCGACTTAGCAGTTGAACAGTCCGATCGCACCTTCTTAACCCGCGAAGGCTTGTATCTACGTAGCCTTGCCTATGCAGGCGATGCGATCGACCAGGACATTATTTGCCAGATTCTCTATCCATCTGCCTGGAGTTGGGGCAGCCTGGATTTACAAAGCCTGGACTTGCCATTACCGGGAGAGCCAGACCAGAATGCCCGCGATCGCCTACAGCAACGGCTACGCAACAGTGATTTAGGACAACAATTGCTGAATGCTGCCAGACAGCTCAAACTGGCGTTGCAGCAGCAAGATACGGCAACGTTTAAGTTGAACGACCAGCAGTGGACGGTCAGCCAACAGGATTTGCACAGCCGCGTCACAATGCCCTACCTTCAGCAATTAAACCGAGAGCTAAATGTCTTGCTCAATCAGAGTGGCATTGCGGTACAAGCCGTACAGCAAGTGATTTGTACGGGTAGAACGATGGCGCTACCTGCGATCGCCCACTGGCTTAAGCAGAAACTGCCCAACACGCGCGTACTTCAAGATGATGAACTATCCGGTATGGTTAGCAACCGCATCGCTGTTGGTCTGGCAACGCTGCCTCTCTACCCACAGATGTTGGATGCAGTGCGCCATCAATACAGCGATTACTTTCTGCTGCACGAACTGGTGCGGCTCTTACCAGATGAGTCGCTTTCAGTTGGACGCATTCTGCAACTGTTAGAAAAGCAAGGCATTAACACCAACTTCTGCCAGCGTCCTATCCTCAGACTCCTGGAAGGACGCTTGCCAGAGGGACTGTTGCCCTCTAACACGGCTGCGATGCTCACACTTGAATCACAGCAAAACCCTGATTATCAAGCGTTGATGGCACAACCGCTGTTTTCTAGAGAGGGTAATCAGCTCTACGGGTTCAAGCCGGAACTGCGCGATCGCCTCCAACAGTACCTGACTGCTATCCTGGCAAATACCCATCAGACCCTGGCAGAGCCGCTGTTAATTGAGCTAGGCGCTGAAGTGAGGAATGAAGGCTACAACGTTCTGCCTATGTGAGGATTCTGAGGCACGGTTGGTTGGTTAGGCTGCATAGAGATTCACAGAGGAGCCAAGCCAATGACGATGGCGGACGATCGAGAGCTAGACTTGCAAACCAACGACGCGCTAGATGATGTTGACCTGGATACCGACGATCTTGATACTGATGATTTTGTAGAGCCAGATTCAGGCGATCTGCCCCAAGAAATGACGGAGTCATACGGCACAGGTGTGCATGACCAACCGGGATTTGCAGCGGGTGGACGCACGATGCGCGACCGTGCGAGTGACTTCAATGAGGCTAGTCCCACGCTTACAGGTGGCGACGTTGATGGGAACTATGAGCAAGCGAATGCCGATGGCGACGAGTCGGTTGGTGGTACCGTTTCCACACCGGATATGGATGTAGTGGATGAACTCGGTGCGGCTGTAGGACTAGAGATGAACGAGCGCTCCTTTCTCCGCACAAATGACGTGCTGGAAGAGCGTGATTCTCGCCGTTGGGAGCTGGAGCCAACCTCCTCAGAAGATTACACCGAGCGGAGAGACGAGGAGTAAGGCGATCGCGCCCGTCTGCCCACCCTCACACTGTTCATTGCTTCCTTTGCTGCCCCAAAAATATGGCTAGACCGCGCAAACGCACAAAGCAGATTGAGAAGGCTGCTCAGGAGCATTTTGGTTATGACGACCTTCGACCTGGACAGGAAGCGGCAATTCAATCCGTCTTAAATCGGCAAGATACCCTTGTGGTGATGCCAACGGGTTCTGGTAAGTCTGCTATTTACCAAATTGCAGCGGTAGAACTGTCCGGTCCTACAGTCTTTGTCTCGCCGCTTCTTGCCTTGCAAAAAGATCAGGTAGACGCGATCGAGAATCAAAATCTGGGTGGTGCAGCACAGGTCAATTCAACTATTCGGGAAGGCGATCGCCAGGATGCTTTTGACCACTTAAAGACAGGCAAGCTTGAATTCATCTTTCTGGCTCCCGAACAGTTTAAGAATCCAGAAACGCTGGAGCATCTCCAGACCACAAAGCCATCTCTGTTTGTAGTCGATGAGGTACACTGCATCAGTGAATGGGGACATGATGTTCGTCCCGATTACCGACGCTTGGGAGCCGTGATCGAAGCCAGTTACACATCAGCCCGTCAACCTGTACCGCTGTGGTCATGACACACTGATTCTGGGCACCGATAATTTCGATACAGTGTTCAGAGTATGAGGATTTACCGCTATGACATTGAATCGTCGCCACTTTTTGGGTTTATTGGGTGCAGGGACAGGTGCGATCGCGACCAGCATCTACGTACCCCAATTAGCCTGGGCAGCCGAACCAACGACCAAACCCACCGCACAAACGCCTTTTACGCTACCGCCTCTGCCTTACGCCTACAACGCTTTGGAACCGCATATTGACGAACGCACTATGCAGTTCCACCACGACAAGCATCACGCTGCTTACGTTAAAGCCCTGAATGGTGCGATCGAGAAGCACCCGGAACTCAAAGGCAAAACGGCTGAGGATCTCATTCGCAACCTCAGCAGTGTGCCCGAAGACGTTCGCACGATCGTTCGCAACAATGGCGGTGGACACATCAACCACACCATGTACTGGGTCATTATGGGACCCAAGGCAGGCGGTGAACCCACGGGAGAACTTGCCACTGCCATTCAAAAAACCTTTGGCAGTTTTGACGAGTTCAAAAAGCAGTTCAATGAAGCAGGCACAAAACGCTTTGGTAGCGGTTGGGCATGGCTCGTGCGTACCAAAGAGGGCAAACTCCAAATCACCAGTACGGCTAATCAGGACAACCCGTTGATGGAAGGGCTGTACCCCATCATGGGTAATGATGTCTGGGAACATGCTTACTATCTTAACTACCAGAATCGCCGCGCTGATTATCTAGAAGCCTGGTGGAATGTCGTCAATTGGAAAGCGGTGAACGATCGATTCAAATTAGCCACGACAAGCAACGTTTGAGGCTGAGGGATGAAGGATGAAAATGGACGATCGCATTTGTAGTGCAACTCACGCTCTATAATGGCTAATACAGCGTGGCTCGCAACGGCTTACACATCTCCGACTCCTATTTATCTCTCATCCCTTTTTCTGCGGGTATAGTTCAGTGGTAGAACGTCACCTTCCCAAGGTGAATGTCGTCGGTTCGAGTCCGATTACCCGCTTTTTCCTTACAGCTACCCACAAAATGCTTCCTCCTTGAGATGCTGCTAGGAAGCCAATTTGCTGAAGCGATTTGTGGAAATCATCGGCACACTGATCTGGCTATGGGATGATTTTGAGTATGGAGTGCTGCTACTGGCATGTTCAAAAACGTATTTCTGTAGAGAGATTGTGCAATCCGTAGGAGCGTATGTTAAATTGCATAGCTATAACTGTAGCCAGTCAGCTTAATCCATATTTTCGCTGAAGCCAATGCGGTTTCTGTATTAAATGGAGCGGAGGACCCAAACCTTGGGGCGAACCGTTGAAAGGCTAAAGGCTAAAGGCTTGAACCACTCATCCTTGATCCTTGATCCTTTCCAGTGGAGGGCATCTCTCAGCCCTAGCCCGTCAGCTAACCCCGTCAGCATTGAGGGAGGACTGAAGAGTAAGCATTTTGATCAATGCTTCAGACTCGTCAGTGTCTCTTGCTAGTACTGCTCAGTTTTTTGTACCTGCTTTAGACTCTGAGGCGCTGAAGATGGTTTTTCAGATGAATTTGGCAGCGGTTTTTGCCGCTGTGGCTCAGGCTAGCTGGAAACGAACCAAGCCTGTGCTTGTTCGAGATACAGTCATTCTGCCTGCGCTGGGATTTCTCGGCATTCTTTTGCTGTGGTGGGGCGTGGCGCTGCTCCGACGCGATCTCATGCCTACTCCGGCTGAAGCACTGGTCAACAACCTGGATTTCATTCTGAACCCGTTTTATCAACGTGGTCCGGGAGATTTGGGTCTTGGCTGGCTTTTGCTAGCTAGCTTGCGTCGCGTGCTGCTGGGCTTTCTGTTAGGAGCGATCGTGGCTATTCCGGTTGGCTTTTTGATTGGGATGTCCCGCCCGGTCATGCTGGCGCTGAACCCGATCGTGCAAATTTTTAAGCCTGTATCACCGTTGGCATGGTTGCCGATCGCCCTCGCAATCTTCAATCTTGCCGATCCCTCCGCCATTTTTGTGATTTTCATTACGTCTCTATGGCCCACCATTATTAACACTGCCTTAGGTGTGTCCAGCGTGCCTCAGGATTATCTGGACGTGTCGCGGGTACTGGAAATGCCTCGGTGGCGAAGGGTGATCAAAATTATTCTGCCTGCCAGTTTGCCCTACATTTTTACAGGCTTGAGAATCAGTCTGGGCATTGCATGGCTCGTCATTGTTGCTGTAGAAATGCTGACAGGCGGTGTGGGCATTGGCTTTTTTGTATGGGATGAATGGAGCCGCCTCAACTTAAGTTCCGTTTTTCTGGCAGTCCTTGTGATTGGCTTAACTGGGTTGTTGTTAGATGCGGCGATTAGCCAACTGCAAGTTTTAGTCACCCATCGACGATCGACAGCCGTGAGTTAGGGAGTGGCTTCGACGTGAGCGCTCAGCCGAACGGGAGTGGGGAAGCAGAGGAAGCAAGGGGAGCAAGGGGAGCAAGGGGAGCAGGGGAAATTTTGAGTGGAAGAAGTTGTTGGTTGCAAAGCCCTATGGGTATGCCAGCAAAGTTACGAGCCATGCGATACCCATTTAACTTGCCCTTGTGATTCTTGACTCCTGACTTTTGACTCCTACCTCCGATCCCTCATCACCCTATCCTTACAGTCCAAGTCTTTCTTCAAGCCAAATTTTTAACGCCATGAATCACTGGACGCGACGAGAATTCGTGTTGGGCATGGGTGCAGCGGCAACGGGCGCAGCGTTGTCTTCTTGTGCTATAAATGCCGATCGCTCGGCTAAAGGGTTAACAGAAGAAGCCAGAGCCATCAAGCAAGTCATCCGACCAGACGAACTAGAAAAACCAGACCTTACCGTGGGCTATGTGCCCGTGAATGACTGTGCACCGTTTGCGATCGCCTGGAAGAAAGGCTTTTTTCGCAAATATGGGCTGAACGTTCGTCTCAATCGTGAAGCCAGTTGGGCAACCTCCCGCGACGGCATCATCTTTGGTCGTCTGGATGCCTCCCCAGTGGTGTCAGGTGCGGTTACGAACGCTCGGATTGGAGCCGAAGGGGCGCGTCATGCGCCGCTGTGTGCCGGGATGACGATTCATCGCCACGGCAACGCGATGACGATGAACAGAGCCATGTGGGACTTTGGGTTGCGCCCCTGGCACGAGTACAACGGGAACCTGGAAGCATTTGGCAAGCAGTTTCGTAACTTCTTTGAAAGCCAGCCGCTAGAAAAAAGAGTGTGGGCTGTGGTGCTGAGTTCTGCCATCTACGAATACTTTGTTCGCTACCTGGCAGCCGCTGCTGGTGTAGAGCCAGATAAGGAGTTTCGCATCATCATCATTCCGCCACCGCAAATGGTGACGAATGTACGCATTGGTGCCATGCAAGGGTATATGGTCGCAGAACCGTGGAATACCCGTGCCATCACTGGCAATGCGAATGTGGGCTTTACCTTTGCCCAGGGTAAGGAAATCTGGCGAGGGCACCCCGATCGCCTGTTGGGGGTGATGGAATCGTTCATTGACAACCACCCCAAAACCTATCGATCGCTGCTGAAGGCGATGATCGAAGCTTGTCAATATTGCAGCAAACCAGAGAACCGCGAAGAAATCGCCAAACTGATTACGGATCGATCGTTTACTGGAGCCAAACCAAAAACAGGTTCTATAGACAAATTCACGCGTCCAGCGATCGTCGGTGAATACAACTATGGTGGCTTTGATGGCAAAGAACGCATCATCAAAGCAGACGACACCACCCTCTTTTTCGATATTCCTGAGAGCGTTTCTCATGTCCCCAACGAACACTCCACCTTCATGTGGCGATCGCGCAGCCTCTGGCTGATGACCCAGGCAGCACGATGGGGACAAATCGAAGCGTTTCCCCAAAACGCTGAGGCGTTAGCCGAAAAGGCATGGCGAACCGATATTTATCGTGAAGTCGCCGCTGATTTAGGCATTGCCTGTCCGCAGGATGATTTTAAGGTCGAACCCCCCGACGTATTTATCGACAAAAAAGGGTTTGATCCCAGCGATCCCATTGGCTACCTCAACAGCTTTGAAATTCGCGCCAATCGTCCCACAAGATTTTATATGGGGTAGAGAGTCAGAAGTCAAGAATCACAAGGGCAAGTGAAACGGGTATCGCATGGCTCGTAACTTTGCTGACATACCCGCAGGGCTTTGCAACCAACCACTTCTTCAATTCAAATTTTCCCTTGCTCCCCTTGCTTCCTCTGCTTCCTCCGCTTCCCCTGCTCCCCTTGCTTCCTCTGCTTCCCCACTCCCCACTCCCTTTGCTTCCCCTGCTTCCCCTGCTCCCCTTGCTTCCTCTGCTTCCCCACTCCCCACTCCCCACTCCCATCCCTTTTCACCCAAGGAGCCATCATGACCAAATCGACGTTGTACTCTTCTGATACAAACCCGCATAAGCCTGTTAATTCTGAGTTTCTGGTCATCGAAAACTTAACCAAAGCCTATCCGACTCCTGATGGCGGTGAATTCGTTGTCTTAAATGACATCAGCTTCACCATGAGAGAAGACGAATTTATTTGCCTCATTGGGCACTCTGGTTGTGGTAAATCGACACTGCTAAAAATTGTGGCAGGACTGGAGCGATCGACCTCTGGACTGGTAACGCTGGAAGGAAAAGAAGTTCGCAAGCCAGGGTGCGATCGCATGATGGTGTTCCAACAATACTCCCTTCTGCCCTGGCTCACAGTACGAGACAACGTGCGGCTGGCAGTGGATGAAGTGCTTGAAAGTGTCTCCAGGGCGGAAAAAGCGCAGATTATCAATGAGCATCTGGCAATGGTGAACCTAACAGCCGCCGCGCACAAATACCCCGATGAGATTTCGGGTGGTATGAAACAGCGAGTGGGCATTGCTCGTGCGTTGGCAATTCGCCCCAAAATGCTGCTGATGGATGAACCGTTTGGCGCACTGGATGCCTTGACTCGCGGCAAACTCCAACGACAGGTGTTAAAGATCTGGGAGAGTCATCGTCAGGCAGTGCTAATGGTGACTCATGACGTTGATGAAGCCCTTTATATGTCTGACCGGATTGTCATGATGACGAACGGACCTGCTGCCACAATTGGCGAAATCCTCGAAGTCCCGTTTCCTCGCCCTCGCGATCGCCAACAGCTTCGTGAGTCCCCCGAATATTTCGAGTTACGTAACCATGCGCTCAATTTTCTCGATCGCTATTTCACAGTGGACGACGAATAAAAGGATGGTGATCGTCACGATGTCCAGATAGCCTCCAACAACAGTTGAGCACCGAAACGGACGGGGTCAGTGCAGGGCAGATTGGTTTCTTGCTGTACCTGGTCGATCGCCTGTTGAGCCTCCTCATCGGATCGATGCGCGGTATTAAGCGCGATCGCGGCAACTCGTGCAGGAGCAAAGGCTCCTGCTGCGGTCGCAACCGCTTCGTATAAGCTCACCACTTCAGAGAGAGGCGGAATCTGGACATGGGGCGCATTACGAATGTGCGTTTGTCCCGCTCGATGCACCAGCACTAAATGAGTCGGCTGACTGCCTCGAAGTAAGGGCAATGTTGCAGTTGAAGAAGGATGAAGTAAGGAACCCTGACCTTCAAGATGCAAAATATCGCGATCGTCACTCGCCTGCATCACCAGTTGTTCCACCGCTCCTGCCGCAAAATCAACCCGAATTGCATCCAGGGGAACACCGCTGCCAGAAATCATCATGCCAGCTTGTCCAGAGGCGAGGAATTGCGATCGCAGCCCTTGTTTCACAGAAGCGTGGTGAAGCTCCAAACTGGTAGACATTTTGCCGACGCTCATATCTGTGCCAACCGTGAGTACCCGCAGACAGGAGAGCAGCCGAGCCTGTCCGGTGCCAACCGTTAAGTTCATTGGCTCCTGCCGCACATCCCAGATCCACTGTCCCGGTTTGAGTAGCGCTTGAAGCGTTGGATCGCGGTTTAAGGGTGTATGTAAGCCGTTGACGATCGAGAGTCCAGCCGCGATCGCCTGCTGCACATCGTGATACCAATCTTCAGGCAGAACACCACCCAATAGAGCAATACCAATGACCAGCACATCTGGTTGATAAGTAAGTGACTCTGCCACCGATGCCACGATCGGCACATCGCGTGGAATACCCGTTAGCTCAGGGATTGATAAACCAGCGGTGGCGCGATCGATGACCGCGACAATGTCGGCTTCGCTATACCGCAGCATCGCCAGCCCCGTTTTGCCCTGTGTGCCAAGAACGCTCTCATGCAATAGGATGACAATTCGATCGTCAGGACTGATCATTGGCTTAGTTGCGTGGCTACAGATAACATCAGCATCCACATCGCGATCATCCAATGCTTCGCTCCAGCGCGTTTGACTGCCACGCTTGCTCCAGGGATTTCGAGCATTCAACCGACCATCTTGTAGGGTAACAAAACAACATTTTAATCGGACTCCTTGAAAAGCGAGGGAAAGTTGCGACAACCGCTCAAAACGCGCAGAATTTCAATTCCATCATCCAAAAGCCTATAGAAAATGACATAGCCTTCTAGAGTTATCCCTCTCAGTCCAGGGCGGATAGCAGCATAGCTTTTGCCACTGTTTGGGAAAACAACAAGGTGTTAACACTTGCGGTCGAAGGAGCGAAAAAATCGTTCACCTGCTTCCAGGCTATGTTCAGCGAAGCAGTCAGCAATTTCGTCCAGATCTCGACTGGCGAGACTGTTGATAACGTAGCGGCTCATGCCTGCTTTGCTTGCTGGAATCGTTCTAAAACTTGATTGATAAGTGTCTCGCCATCAATCGGAGGTTCATGAGCTGATACTTCAATGGCTGCATCAATTGAACAACGGGAACGTCTCCTCAAAGCCCAACAGAGCTTAGAAGCGCAAAACTTTTGCTTACCAACAACTACCCAGACATTGAGTTTGGGGTCAGACTTTTTGCGTCTAGCGCAGTCGAATGGTGAATGTACAACGGTGAGCGATCGCAGTCCATCACTCCATTCATGCCATGCTCCGAAATTGTTTATGGTGAGAAGCAATGGTCGTTAGGACAAGTTACTTCCATGTCAGCCAAAGACATCCAGCAGTTGGTTCAGTATGTCACCGATAGTCAAGGCGCGCAGATCGGTGTAGTCGTACCGATCGCGCTTTGGGAGCAGATTCTGATGGCTTTGGAGCGGAGGGAAAGCGGGCTTGATGCGCTCGACGAAGATGAACCCAACGCGCGCATCTTGTCGGATTTAGAGGAGTCCGTGCGATCGTCCCGGGCAGGTAAGGTGTTTCCGATCGCGCAACTTTGGGATCAAGTTTATGAGTGAGTTGGACAAGGTTGAGATTTTATTTTCAGCCCCATTCCTCCGACGCTTAAAGGGATTAGCCAAACGCTATCGTCACATTCAGCCCGATCTTCAGCCCTTCCTGGCAGCATTGGAATTGGGTGATTTTCAGGGCGATCGCATTGTAGGACTGAATGATGTCGTGCTAAAAGAACGAATCCGAAATAGCGATATTCCTACGGGTAAAAGTGGTGAGTATCGGGTGATTTATCAGATTCTGTCTGAGCGATCGGTCTTATTGTTACTTATTTACGCAAAGTCGGATCAAGCGGATATTGCTCTAGAGGAGATTCGTGAGGCAATTCAGCGGGGAGTGAGTTGAAACGCCAACACGATGGCTTTGCCGTTAGCTAACCCTTCAATACCTGAGTCAGCGACGCGTTAAGTTTCATCGTGACTATGCTCATTCAAACGCTAAAGGGGTGCGACGATCGCCGCACCCCTTTAAGCACCAGAAGTTCAGCCCTCAGGTTTTATTCGTCATCCACGTCGATGTCCACGTCATCGACCTCAACATCGTCCACATCATCGCTGATGAGGTCATCGTCTTCCAGGATCGGTGAAAACGGCTCGGCATCAACGGTAGCTGCCACCCCAAAGTTATCGAAGGTGTAGCTGGGGCGTTCATCAAAGCTGTCTAAGCCGTAAGAACGAGCGGTGCGATCGTCCAGAACGACATCCTTTAGATCCGCATCATCGTCAAACACGCCAATGCCGTCGTAGGAAAGATCCACGTCAGGGCTGCTTTGCTCTTCGTAAGCGTTGAATCCTGTGCCAGCAGGGATTAAGCGTCCAATGATCACGTTTTCCTTCAAGCCGCGCAGCCAGTCAGACTTACCTTCGATCGCCGCCTCCGTGAGTACCCGTGTCGTCTCCTGGAAACTCGCCGCTGAGATAAAGCTATCTGTATTCAGCGATGCCTTCGTGATGCCTAACAGCACTGGTGTATATTCTGCTGGTGCGCCACCTGTAATTGCCATCGCTTCGTTAACTTGCTCCACTTGGTAAAGCTCCACAAGTTCACCCGGCAGCATCGTTGTATCGCCGCCGTCATCAACTCGCGCTTTCGAGGTCATCTGGCGCACCACAACCTCAATATGCTTGTCCGAAATATCAACCCCTTGAGACTGATACACCGACTGCACCTCGTTTACAAGGAACGTCTGCACCATTTGTAGACTCACCAGCGCCGCATCGTGTACGCCATCGCTTTCACGTCTGTATTTGAAGAAGACCTCCAAAATTTCGTGCGGGTTCGCAGGACCATCAGTAAGCGGTTCCGCTGCCAGCACATCCTGTCCATCAGAAACAATCACGTTCTGTCCGGGACCAATAATGTATTCAGCAATCACGCCATCGGTTTCAATCACCTTGACCTTCACCGAATCGTCATCGCCATAGACAACTTGAGCAGTGCCCGGTCGCGCTGCCAATACACAAGCTTCTTTAGGCTTACGCGCTTCCAGTAGTTCTTCGATTCGGGGTAGACCCTGAATGATGTCGCCTGTTTTCGTGCGCTCAAACACCAGAATGACCAGGTTGTCGCCTCGCTGCACCAAGTCTCCGTCGTCAATATGAAGTACGGCTCCGGGCGATACCCGATACGGACGTGCATGGCGGAGCGTGACCTCCGCATCTCCAACGCTGACGACCTGACCAGATTCTTGCAATGCGACACCAGGAGCAAGTTCAGCACCCGCTACTAGCAGATCGCCTGCTTTGACAGTGGGTGGTTTGTTCTTTGTCGGTACCGTCACCATGTCTGCCGTCCGCACGACGAGAATCCGGCGAATGGCTTCGGCTGCCTCTCGAATCCCCTGTACTTCACCTGCCTCTTTACATAGAATCTCGGTGCGAGCAACAACCGCTCCAGGTGCAATCTGGTCGCCATCCTTGACCAGAACACGCGTTTTTGTCGGACCTTGAGTTGGGTCAGCCGCAATGTCACGACGAATCACTAGCGATTCCAGGATCACAAGCTGTAGCCGCATCGTCTCAGAGTCAGTTTCGTCGGGCATCAGCTCAATGTCGGCTGCAAGCTGAGGAGCATCCTGACCAATCTCTAGTACTAACTGAATCTTCAGCAGTTCTAGACCTTCAACCGATTTGACCCGCTCACCGTCTTTATAGGGCATACGCTGCACTGCCCGCAAACGGATAGAGCGTCCTGACTCCTCATTGGTCGACTCTTGACTGGGCACCGAAGGCTCGTCAGGAACCGTAAATTCGGTGACTGGGCGCAGCAGTAAGGCTGGACCTTCAGGTGTTTCAACGTACTCAACGTAACGCAGCTCGTCAACGGTCAACCCCTCCATGACGGTCTGACCAGGGTTCACCAGAATGCTTTCCTTCGTGATGATGTTGTCCAGGTTATCCACCATGTGCAGATCGCCTGGTTTGATGACGATTTCGCGCAGGATGTCATTTTTCTGGGTGACTTCGACGACACCGTTGCTTTGGCAGAAGATGTCTTTCACGACTTCAGTGCCAGCTTCGACGTATTGACCGTCTTCCACCATCAAGAGTGAAATGTCTTTGTTGACTTCGTGTGCCTCTTCAGGTATCCATAGCAACGTGCCGCCTTTGACGACTTCGTACCCCTGCTTTGCTTTACCGCGTTTGGCAACTTCAACGCCGGAGTACTTGATGATGCCGCCTGTTTGAGTTCGATACTGGTCATCAATCAGTTCAGCCACGACCTGATTGTTGGTGACTTTGGTACCTGGAGTGGCTTTGAGCGAGAAGAGCTGGTTGTAGTTGGTTTCGATCAGGTAATGATCACGCCCTTGATAGCTCTCTGCCCGCACTTTTGCTTCATCAAGTAAGACAGATGCGGTGATGATTTCCACTTCTCGTCCGCCTTTGCCGTCTGCGTCTGCGGGTAAGCGTACGACTCCACCGTGCTCGGTAACGAGCTTGGTTTCAGCAATCACGCCGTCGGCATCAATACGATCGCCATTCTTGACGATCGGCTCAGCACCAGGGGGTAGGTTATACACTTCACCAGAGCGAATCCAGACCAGACCGCCTCGTTGTGCGATGCGGGTTGTGTTTCCCTGACGGTCTTTTTTCTCCTCTGGCACAAGGTCGGCAAACTGGACTTCCCCTGCCATGTCAGAGGCAACGTCTTTAGCCGCTTTCTCCGTCGTTTTACGAGCGCGTCCGGTCAACGGCACTTCTGCTAGAATCTGCCCTTCTTTAACCTTTTGACCATCTTTGACAAGTAGCGTTGCACCTTGTAGTACAGAGAAGGTTTGCTGCCGCCCGTCTTTGTTATCGAGGGTGATCTTAGAGCTAGCTTCCACAGACTCGACGGTATACGCATCTTCACCGTGACGAGTGCGGTAGGGACGAATACGCAGCTTCTTGGGAAACTTCAGTGTGCCGTCAAACTGTGCTTTCTCTTGACGTGCCATTTCGCCAGTGAACACGCCGCCTGTGTGGAATGTCCGCATGGTGAGCTGGGTGCCCGGTTCACCGATCGACTGTGCGGCAATAATCCCAACAGCTTCACCAATATCGACCATGTGGGCGTGCGCCAAGCTCCAACCGTAACAGTGCTGACACACCGATCGTGTGGCTTCACAGGTCAGCGGCGATCGCACGATCACTTCCTCCAGCTTCGCCTTCCCGATGCGGTCAGCCATTTCATCCGTGATGGATTGGTTGCGCTCGACGATGACTTCGCTTGTGGTGGGATCCACCATGGGTTCCGCTGCGACTCGACCGAGCAAGCGGTTTTTCAGGGGGATGAGGACGCGATCGCCATCCATCATGCTCCGAACGGGAATGCCACGCTGGGTGCCACAATCCAATTCCCGAATAATGACATCCTGAGAGACATCGACTAATCGACGCGTGAGATAGCCGGAGTCTGCTGTTCGCAGCGCTGTATCTACCAGACCTTTACGCGCGCCATAAGACGAAATAATGTACTCAGTGACCGTTAGCCCTTCGCGGAAGTTCGTTTTAATGGGCAAGTCAATGATTTCACCCTGCGGATCTGCCATCAAACCGCGCATACCAACCAGTTGCCGTACCTGAGAGATGTTTCCCCGTGCGCCAGAAAATGCCATCATATACACTGAGTTAAGCGGATTGTTCGACCGGAAATGCCGTACAACCTCATCCTTCAGCTCTTCACTGGCACCGTTCCAGGTATCAATGACCTTCTGGAACCGCTCAACCTCAGTGATTTCGCCTCGCGTATAGCGCTCTTCCGTGACTCGAATCGTTTCCTCTGCTGCTTCTAAGAGCTTGCGCTTGCTGGGAGGAATCTGTAAGTCATCGACGCTGATTGAAACCCCTGCTCTAGTGGCATAGCGAAAGCCCAAATCTTTGAGCTGATCTGCCATCTGAGCTGTACGAGCCGAGCCGTACGTAGTGAACGCCCAGGAAATCAACTTCCGAAGCTGCCCTTTATCTACAACACGGTTACGAAAAACTGGTTGATTATTTTGCTCTACCATGAGTTGTCCCGCCTCTCCCATGAATGAATTCCAGATCTCAGAGCAGGGCGATCGGCACCTTTACCAAGCGCCACACGCTGAAATCACTGATCTAAAATCGCCTTAAACCGCCAAAGCATCTTGAATTGCTTTGTTGTAGATGATCCGTCCCGGAGTCGTTTCAATGTATTGCGAGATCAGCTTGCCGTCCGCATCGTGCCGCGATCGCCGAAACTTGTAGATCCTGGTAATCGCGCCATCGTCTGACGTTAGCTCTTCCACCACGTCATGATCCGGTTCATCTGTCTCAACCTCGCCATCAAAGCGCACCCACACATGGGCATGGAGGTCTACCTGCTTCTGTTCGTAAGCAGTGATGGCATCTTCCAGGCTAGAGAAGTAGCGATCGCCATTTGATTTTGCATCTGGGTTCTCTGCTGTCAGGTAGTAGCAGCCCAACACCATATCCTGACTCGGCGTGATGATCGGTCGTCCTGTCGCTGGCGACAAAATGTTGTTCGATGCCAGCATCAGTAAACGTGCTTCTGCTTGGGATTCGATCGACAGCGGCACATGCACTGCCATCTGGTCACCATCAAAGTCAGCGTTGAAGGCTGGGCAAACCAGCGGGTGAAGCTGAATCGCACGTCCTTCGACGAGAATCGGTTCAAACGCTTGAATACCCAAGCGGTGTAGAGTGGGTGCTCGGTTTAGCATGACGGGATGCCCATCAATGACCTCTTCCAGTACATCCCAGACGGTTGGGTCGTTACGCTGAATCAGCTTCTTCGCCGCTTTGATGTTGTTAACCAAGCCTTGGCGGATCAGGCGATGAATGACGAACGGTTGAAACAGCTCGATCGCCATCTCCCTTGGTAACCCGCACTGATGAATTTTCAGCTTTGGACCGACCACGATGACCGATCGTCCAGAGTAGTCTACCCGCTTACCCAACAAGTTTTGGCGGAACCGTCCCTGCTTCCCTTCAATGATGTCGGAGAGAGACTTCAGAGGACGGTTGTTAGCACCAACCACTGTGCGACCGCGACGACCGTTATCAATTAACGCATCCACTGCCTCCTGAAGCATCCGTTTCTCATTACGAACAATGATTTCGGGAGCCAGAATTTCTTGCAGGCGCGCCAAGCGATTATTCCGGTTGATGACTCGACGATACAGGTCATTCAGGTCAGAGGTTGCAAAGCGTCCACCGTCTAGCTGCACCATCGGGCGCAGATCAGGAGGAATCACCGGAATCACTGACAGCACCATCCAGTCAGGCTGCGAACCAGTCGCAATAAAGTTGTCAATGACTCGCAGGCGCTTGATCAACTTGGCTCGCTTCTGCCCTTTGGAGGTCGCAATTTCCTCGCGCAGTTGCTCCGCTTCTTTTTCAAGATCGATATCTTGTAGAAGACGTTGAAGCGCTTCAGCACCAATGCCCACCTCAATGCCCGAAAGCTTTGAGTCTTCGCTGTAGAGTTCGTCCTCAATTTCAATCCACTGGTCTTCAGTCAGCAGTTGCTTGTAGGTGAGGTTTTCTGCGTTGCCAGGAGTCAATACGACATAGGCGTTGAAGTAAACGATCTGCTCCACATCCCGCAACGGCATGTCTAACAAAATTGCCATGTAGCTAGGAATACCTTTGAGGTACCAAACGTGAGCAACCGGAGCTGCCAGCTTGATATAGCCCATACGATGTCGTCGCACACGGGATTCCGTCACTTCTACGCCGCAGCGCTCACAAACAATGCCCCGATGACGCACTCGCTTGTATTTGCCGCAGTGGCATTCCCAGTCTTTAGCGGGACCAAAAATCCGTTCGCAGAACAGCCCGTCCATTTCAGGCTTCAGCGTTCGGTAGTTAATGGTTTCCGGCTTGGTTACTTCACCAACAACCTGCCCGTTCGGCAGTGTGCGCTCTCCCCACTGACGAATTCGCTCTGGAGAAGCCAGACCAATCTTCACGTAGTCAAACCGCTGCTCTAGCTTTGGCATCGTGTCTTTCCTTATATCAGTTCTTAGTTTTTGGTTGCTAGTTGTTAGAAAAAGGCAGGCTTGCGTTTAGATGCCAGTTGCTAGCTGTGGGTACTTGCAGATCGGTGCTTGCAAAGACTAACAGCTAACAACCAACAACTAACCACGTCACTACTCGTCACTCTCGTCGATCTCATCTCTCGAAATGGACTCGTACGTCGGTCGGGAGGGTGCGCGACGGCTACTAACATCTGCCATTAGATCAACCTCACTGTCGCGACTGGTGCCATCTTCTCTGGTATCGAGTTTATGCACCGCCACGTCTAAGCAAAGTGACTGTAACTCACGCATCAGCACCTTGAAGGATTCTGGTGTACCGGGTCGAGGAATGGCTTTACCTTTGACGATCGCATTTAGCGCTTCGTTACGTCCCTGCATATCGTCCGATTTCACCGTGAGCAGTTCTTGCAGCGTGTAGGCTGCACCGAATGCTTCCAGTGCCCAGACTTCCATTTCACCAAAGCGCTGACCGCCTTGCTGCGCCTTACCACCCAGAGGTTGCTGCGTCACTAGCGAGTAGGGACCCGTCGAACGGGCGTGGATCTTATCGTCTACTAAATGCACCAGCTTCAGCATGTATGCTTTGCCAACGGTAATGGGGCGATCGAACGCTTCGCCAGTGCGCCCGTCGTAAACCAGCGTTTTGCCAGCGTTTTCTGGGTCAAACAGCCAGTCTTTTGCCAGAATCTCGCTTGCCTCAAGCAGCTTCCCATGAACCGTCTCGCGTGACTTTTCTTCCCCGTGCATTTCGTCAAACGGCACGACTTTGAACCGTACATCCAGGTTCTCGCCTGCCCATCCCAGCAAGCACTCGTAAACCTGCCCTACGTTCATCCGGGAGGGTACACCCAGAGGGTTGAGCACAATGTCTACAGGGGTGCCGTCTGGCAGGTAGGGCATATCCTCAGTCGGCAAAATGCGGGAAATGATGCCCTTGTTGCCGTGGCGACCCGCCATCTTGTCGCCGACCTGGATCTTGCGCTTCTGTGCCACGTAGACTCGCACCACCATATTGGCTCCAGGCGGTAGTTCGTCTCCCTGTTCGCGAGTGAACACACGCACGTCTACAACTCGACCTTTCTCACCGTTGGGAACGCGCAGAGAGTTGTCACGCACATCTCTGGCTTTTTCACCAAAGATGGCACGCAGCAGCTTCTCTTCAGGCGGTTGGTCAGATTCACCTTTAGGGGTCACTTTACCAACCAGGATGTCTCCTGCTTCTACCCACGCACCAATGCGGATGATACCTGTTTCGTCTAACTGACGCAGAGAGTCTTCGCCAACGTTGGGAATTTCGCGGGTGATTTCTTCCGGTCCAAGCTTGGTTTGCCGTGCCTCAATCTCAAATTTTTCAATGTGAATCGAGGTGTACGTGTCGTTGGAAACCAGTCGCTCACAAATCAGAATGGCATCTTCGTAGTTGTAGCCCTCCCAGGGCATGTAGGCAACCAGGATGTTTTGTCCGAGTGCCAGTTCACCTTTTTCGGTCGCGGAGCCATCAGCCAGCACCTGACCAGTCACCACTTTGTCGCCGACAAACACGATCGGACGTTGGTTTAAGCACGTGTCCTGGTTAGAACGCTGATATTTCTGGAGCTGGTATTCAATTTCGCGTCCTTCAGGATTGCGAACTCGCAGGCGATCGGCGGAGACATACGTCACCTCACCATCGGTACGGCTCACAATGACCATTCCAGAGTCACGCGCTGCCTGTGCTTCTAAGCCAGTACCGACCAATGGACGTTCGGGGCGCAAAAGGGGCACTGCCTGCCGTTGCATGTTTGAACCCATGAGTGCCCGGTTGGCATCGTCATGCTCCAGGAAGGGAATCAGCGACGTTGCTACAGAGATAATCTGTACTGGCGAAACCGCTACGTAATCCACTTCATCGCGGGTGGTGGTGGTAAACTCTTGCCGATAGCGCACAGGCACCGTTTCACCCAAAATGTTGCCATCTTCATCCATCGTGACATCGCCCGCTGCGACACGCAGGTCGTCCTCTTCATCAGCAGTCATATAGACGGGAGGAAGATCTTTGATCACTCGCCCAGCTTCTACCGGGTAGAAGGGCGTTTCGATAAAGCCGTAGGCATTCACCCGCGCATGGGTTGCCAAAGACCCAATCAAGCCAGCGTTCGGACCTTCTGGAGTTTCGATCGGGCAGATCCGACCGTAATGAGAGGGATGAATGTCTCGCACCGCAAAGCCTGCGCGTTCCCGCGTCAGTCCACCGGGCCCAAGGGCACTGAGACGACGCTTGTGGGTCAGCTCTGCCAGAGGATTGGTTTGATCCATGAACTGAGAAAGCTGAGAGGAGCCAAAGAACTCCTTGATTGCCGCAACTAACGGTTTCGGGTTGACCAACGACGCAGGTGTAAGAGACTCAGCATCGGAAACGGTCATCCGCTCTCGGATGATACGCTCCAGACGATTGAGACCCACCCGCACCTGGTTTTGCAGCAGTTCGCCGACCGATCGCACACGACGGTTGCCTAAATGGTCGATGTCATCAATGCTGCCAATGTCAAATTCCAGGTTGATGAGATAGTCGATCGCTGCCAGGATATCTTGCGCGGTCAACACACGAGTTGGTTCTGGCACATTCAGCCGCAGCTTCTTGTTGAGCTTATAGCGACCCACTTTACCCAAGTCGTAGCGTTTGGGGTCAAAAAAGCGCGAATCGAGCAATTGCTGACCACCAGAAACCGTGGGCGGTTCACCTGGACGCAGCTTGCGGTACAGTTCCATCAGCGCTTCTTCTTCGCCGAACTGTCCTTCTTTTTCGATCGTCTTCTGAAAGTACTCAGGGTGACGCAGTGCATCAAAAATTTCACCGTCGCTCAAGCCAAGCGCTTTGAGCAGCACTTGAGCCGATAGCTTGCGGGTTTTATCAATGCGAACCCACACCAGATCATTTTTATCGGTTTCAAATTTCAGCCATGCACCCCGGTTAGGAATCAAGCTGGCGTTGTAGGTACGACGACCGTTTTTATCGGTTTCCGACTTGTAGTACACACCAGGGCTACGGACGATCTGGTTGACGATCACGCGCTCCGCACCGTTGATGATGAACGTACCGCGATCGGTCATCAGTGGCAAATCGCCAATAAAGACTTCTTGCTCCTTAATTTCGCCCGTTTCTTTGTTGATCAAACGAGTCGGCACATACATCTGCACCGCATAAGTACTATCTCGCCGCTTCGCTTCATCCACGTCATACTTGGGGCGCTTTAGCTTGTAGTCTTTGCCTAAGAAGTGTAGTTCCAGCTTTCCCGTGTAGTCTGTAATGGGGGAGAAACTATCCAGTTCTTCAATCAGTCCTTCTTCAAGAAACCAGCGGAAGCTTGCCCGCTGAATCTCAACTAGGTCTGGCAACGTAAAGGCGGGGGGGGTATAAATCTGCTTAGTCATGCGTCTCCTCGAAGGGGTCACGCCCAGCGCGAGTCCCAGATTTTACGTGGTTTGTACAAAAACGTCAATACAAAATGCTTGGGTTCCAGCTAGAACCCAAGAGACAAGTTATTCAGCTAAGTTGGCGGTTGACGGTTCAGAGCAGTCTCCCATGAATCTTTAATAAACGCGAAGCGCATTGTGTCAGCAAACGTCCCGAACAGAAAATGCTAGAGCACCCTTTAACAGGCAACGACTCCAACAACGAAGAATGAGGTGATTTTGGAGCGAAAGACGTGCTCGATCAAGGCGATTAGTCATTCAATATATAAGTCCTCATCTATTATGGCGCAGAAAAACCCACTTTGTGGGCAAATCTTTAGCAAAGATTGGCGACTCAGTCAACAGTATCATGCGTGATTCTCCTTATTGGCGCAGCAGCAAGGGTATCTCACTCACAACAGACGATGAGTCAGGCTGCGGCAAGCGAAACAGCTTGCAGGCGTTTTGAGTGGTTTGCGCTGCCAGCTCAGCTAGAGATACTTGCCTCAGCCGAGCAACTTGCTCAGCCACATGCTTTACATAGGCGGGTTCATTGCGTTTCCCTCGTTGAGGCACAGGCGCTAAAAAGGGACAATCAGTTTCAATCAGCAGGCGATCGCTCGGAACCATTTTGACCGATTCGTGAATTTGCGTTGCTTTTGGAAACGTCACTGTTCCACTGAAGCTCATGAGAAACCCTAAATCGAGAAACCACTGGGTTTCCTCTGGCGTACCGCCCCAACAGTGCATAACACCCTTTACAGAACCGTGCTGATGCCAGAAGTTCTGAAGCATCGCTGCCATTGGTTCAGCCGCATCACGACAGTGAATAATTACTGGAAGTGAAAGCTGTTGAGCGATCGCTAGCTGCGCTTCAAAGGCTTGCTGTTGCTGCTCACAGTTGCTTGCCTTAAAGAAATCAAGCCCTGTCTCGCCAATCGCAACAACTCGCGTATCAGACTGGGCGAGTGCCAGAATCTCATCAACAGATCCAGTGATCCATTTTGCTTCGACATCTAGTGGATGAAGTCCGACTGCAAAAAAGAGTTCCGGAAAACGATCAGCCAGAGCTTGAATCGCTGAAAATTCCGACGGTTCAACGCAGGAATGAACCAAACGTACGATGCCAGCGTCTCGCCATCGAGTAGCAACAGCATCTAGATCGGACTGAAAGGAGTCAAAGTTGATGTGGACATGGGTATCAATCAGCTGCATGAGCGTAAAAGTCAGGGGCTGATAGTCAACATAAACAGCAAAAAACCATCGTTCACCAACCTAGTGGCAACCCAAATGCTTTTCTCAAGATACAGACCGGGGCGCTTCGTGTCTTTGCAACGTCCGCGCTATCAGTGACTTCTTGCGGGCACCAGTGTTGGGGTGCAACGCGCCTCGCTTGATCGCTTTGTCAATTTTGCTGTATGCAGCAGCCTGACTCTTGCGAACTTCTTGCTCCAGCTCGGGACTAGGGCTTGCTGCATACTTACTCACAGCTGCTAGGTATTTCTTCGTCAGGGTTTTGACCGCTGACTTGTAGCTCTTATTCCGTAGGCGATTGCGTTCAGCAATTTCAACGCGCTTGATAGCAGACTTGATGTTAGCCACAGTAAATCTTGAGAACCTTTCTATTGAGTGTTTTGAACCAAGCGTGCTACACGCCAGATAAATAATCATAGCATCTCCTCTTGAGGATAACGTGATCCCCAAAAAATCCAGGTTAAGCTAGAGTAGCGATTACAGATAAGTCTGCTATCCAACGGTTTCTGCGGTGCTGATTGACTTCTGTTCTCGCTAGGCAATCTCTTAAGACTGGCATTCCTACTCCATGCTGCGAATCATCACTCAGCGGGCTGAGGCACGAACCGAATTGCGACGGATTTGCGATCGCATTTACGATGATCAGGTCGTTCATAAAGAGGCGACGGTACGGGAAGTGCTTCAAGCCGTGAAGCGCCAGGGAGACCGAGCCGTTCTCCACTACACTGCCGAGTTCGATCGGCTGACATTCAAGTCCGAAGAACTGCGTGTCAGCGGTTCCGAACTAGATGCGGCTTATCAGCAGGTCTCTAAAGAGCTTCTATCTGCTATCAGGTTTGCCTGTCGGCAAATAGAAGACTTTCACCGTCAGCGTATGCCCAAGAGCTGGGTGCAATTTGCTGACGATGAGGTCGTGTTAGGTAAGCGCTACACGCCTGTGGATTGCGCTGGCTTGTACGTGCCAGGCGGACAGGCAGCTTACCCTAGTACTGTGCTGATGAATGCTGTGCCTGCGAAGGTTGCTAGTGTGCCTCGAATCGTCATGGTGACACCGCCTGGTTCTGAGAAAATGATCCATCCAGCGGTGTTGGTGGCGGCGCAAGAAGCAGGTGTAGAAGAAATCTACCGTGTTGGCGGTGCACAGGCGATCGCAGCGCTTGCTTACGGCACGGAAACCATTCCTAAAGTGGATGTGATTACCGGACCTGGTAACATCTACGTCACGCTGGCAAAAAAGTTAGTTTATGGAATTGTGGGCATTGATTCGTTGGCAGGTCCATCAGAAGTGCTAATCATTGCCGACAAAGCCGCTAATCCAGCCCATGTTGCGGCTGATATGCTGGCGCAGGCAGAGCATGATCAAATGGCAGCCGCAATCTTGTTAACAGATGATTCTGTCTTAGCGCGCAAGGTCGTAGATGAGGTCGAGCGTCAGTTGATTGACCATCCCCGACGGTTACTCACCGAAAAGGTGATCGCTCACTACGGCTTAGTCGTCGTCGTTGAGTCGCTCGCCGATGCAGCGGCGTTGTCCAACGAATTTGCCCCCGAACACTTAGAGTTAGAAATTGCTGACCCCTGGGGATTACTTGACAAGATTCGTCATGCTGGGGCTATTTTCATGGGCTATTCTACCCCTGAGGCGGTAGGAGATTATCTAGCAGGTCCAAATCACACCTTACCGACCTCTGGTGCCGCCCGTTACGCCTCAGCTCTGAGTGTAGAAACCTTCATGAAGTATTCGAGTCTGGTGCAATATTCCCAGACCGCTTTACAAAAAGTGGCAGGCGCGATCGACGTGCTTGCTACAGCAGAAGGGTTACATTCCCATGCTGCATCCGTTCGTCTGCGCGTTCGGGGGAATCTCAATCCAGATGCGTAAATGACGGTAACAATGTCTAGCAATGATGTCTAGAAATTGCGCGCTCCCTTGTAGCCAGAGGCATTAGCAAGACCGGTAAGCGTTTGCGTTCCCTCATGTGTCTTGCCCTTGATCGTCCACTTGGGATAGCCCTCGATCCCCGCTGTTCTGCAGAGATCAGGACAGACTCACGATGAGAGAAACTGCCGGAGTCTCAGCAAGCTAGCAGTCTGTGCCAAGTTTAGCGGTAGAAGCGAGATGCCCTCCAAACGAGACTGCACCCAGCCGTCACCCCAATACCATTCGTGGAAGCCGTCGATACCTCTGCTCAACAGCAACCGTAGACTGTTTAACTCCACTCGATCGACAACCTGTTGAATCGCGATCGGTCCAGCCCAACTCGTAAACGTTAACCCTGGATGGAGCTGTTCGGGCAGCCCTTGGTCTAACCGCAACGGCGATAACCACTGCTGTAGTTTGGCTGAGTCAGTCAGGCTCTGCCGTAAAATTTGCTCTGAAGCTGCGACTTCGATTCGGAGGCTACTTTGCTGAAAGGTACCAAGCATCGGTAAAGGGCGATCGCAAAAAGGACTCCTTCAGTATGCCAAACGTGAGCGTCGGCAAACACAACTGGCATTTAGCTTTTTGCTCCCACAGCTTCTTCAAACGTCCGGCATCTGGCATCTTAGAATAGATAAGGAAGACTATTAAGAAACGTAAGGGATTTTCATGGCTGATCAGCTAATTCGCGCAACCGCCGCCGGGGGTGGTATCCGTGCTGTGGGAGCGATTACAACTCGCCTGACCGAAGAAGCCAGACGGCGGCACAACCTTTCCTATGTTGCTACAGCAGCACTGGGGCGCACCATGACCGCTGGATTGCTACTGGCATCAAACATGAAGCGGGCTGAATCAAGAGTCAACATTCGCATCCGAGGCAATGGACCTTTAGGCGGCATTCTCATTGACGCTGGCTTGGATGGCACCGTGCGTGGCTATGTGGGTGATCCTACAGTCGAGCTGCCGCCTAATGCAAGGGGAAAACTGGATGTAGGCGGCGCGGTTGGTGCGGATGGATATGTCTATGTGGTGCGGGATGTCGGGTATGGCTACCCCTACTCCAGCACTGTAGAGTTAGTGTCAGGCGAAATTGGCGACGATTTAACGCATTATTTAGTGGCATCCGAGCAAACACCCTCAGCGCTTGTCTTAGGCGTGTTTGTTGGAGCGGATGGAGTCACGGCTGCTGGTGGTTTACTCATTCAGGTACTGCCCAAGGCTGCCAGCGACGATGCCTTGGTAGAGCTTCTGGAGTCCCGCATTTCATCACTCTCAGGCTTCACACCCTTGCTGCAAGAAGGTAAAACGCTGCCCGACATCTTTGAGGAGCTGCTGGGCGATCTGGGTCTAGAAATTCTGCCAGAGGTGCAGCTTGTGCGGTTCCACTGCCGCTGCTCGTTCGATCGCGCGCTCAATGCACTGAAGCTGTTTAGCGCCACAGAGCTACAAGACATGATTGAAAAAGACAACGGTGCAGAAGCCATTTGTGACTTTTGCGGCAACGTCTACCGAGCCAGCAGTGACGAACTCGCTCAGTTGATTGGCGACTTACAGACGGACTCATCGCAGGGCTGATTGCTATAGCCCAATCTAGTTGAGAATGGCGCTGTTAGGGTTAAATAGTTGATTCCGCACAGCGTTCCAGGCGATCTTGTGTGCCTTGGTCTCCTCGCCGTACCACTGAATCGCTGAATTAAAAGCGACCCGATACAGATGTTGCGATGCTTCAGACAGCCGATCGCGGACACCAGTGGGCAAGTCTTGATTTGTTAAATACGACATAATCGTTAGCCCGTGCAATTGCAAATGAGATAATGGCATGTTAAGTCGCCATCAAAAATGGCACACCATCTTTAGGCTGATCTTTCCTGAAAGTGAAAAAACAGTCCAGTGAACGTTAAGGAGTTAATTTTGATTACCAGTAGCTTGAATACCACCAAATCAGAAGAAATTTTTGCCGCGGCTCAGAAGCTGATGCCCGGCGGTGTGAGTTCCCCTGTGCGTGCCTTTAAGTCAGTGGGGGGGCAGCCGATCGTCTTCGACCATGTTAAAGGAGCGTATGCCTGGGATGTCGATGGCAATCGCTACATCGACTACATTGGCACCTGGGGACCCGCCATCTGCGGTCATGCTCACCCCACTGTGCTCAAAGCCTTGCACGAGGCGCTAGAGAAAGGTACCAGCTTTGGTGCGCCCTCCAGCCTGGAGAATGTCCTTGCCGAAATGGTCATTGATGCCGTTCCAAGCATTGAAATGGTACGCTTTGTCAACTCTGGGACAGAGGCGTGCATGTCGGTTTTACGCCTGATGCGTGCGTTTACCGGACGCGAGAAAATCATCAAGTTTGAGGGGTGTTACCACGGTCACGCTGATATGTTCCTGGTAAAAGCGGGATCAGGCGTAGCGACTCTGGGTCTCCCTGACTCTCCTGGTGTCCCCAAATCGACGACCGACAACACGCTCACGGCTCCTTTCAATAACTTGGAAGCGGTCAAAGCGTTGTTTGAAGCGAACCCTGGTGCGATCGCTGGGGTAATTTTAGAGCCGATCGTCGGTAATGCAGGTTTTATCCCACCGGACGCAGGCTTTCTGCCAGGCTTACAGGAGATTACCCGCGAACACGGTGCGCTTTTGGTCTTTGATGAAGTCATGACGGGCTTCCGCATTGCTTACGGCGGCGCTCAGGAGAAGTTTGGCATTACTCCCGATCTGACCACCCTCGGCAAAATTATTGGTGGTGGACTACCCGTGGGTGCCTACGGTGGACGGCGAGATATCATGGCAATGGTTGCCCCCGCCGGACCCATGTACCAGGCAGGCACTTTGTCAGGCAACCCTCTGGCAATGACGGCTGGTATCAAAACGCTGGAACTGTTGCGGCAGCCTGGTACCTATGAACAGCTCGATCGCGTCACCAAACGACTTGCAAACGAGCTGCTGAAACTTGCTAAAGCTGCTGGACATGCTGCCTGTGGTGGGCAAATCAGCGGTATGTTTGGCTTTTTCTTCACTGAGGGACCAGTTCATAACTACGAAGACGCTAAACTGTCCGACTTAGGTAAGTTCAGCCGCTTCCATCGCGGGATGTTAGAACGCGGGGTTTATCTAGCGCCCTCCCAGTTTGAGGCAGGCTTCACCTCACTGGCACATACAGATGAGGACATTGACGCTACCCTGGAGGCAGCACAGGCGGTACTATCGAGCTTGTAGAGTATCGTCGTAGGGGCGTTGGGTGTAACGTCCCTACTACCATTGAGTGATGAGACCATCACCTTCAACGCGCAGTTGCCGCCCACGCCAGTAAATGCCCTGACCAAACGCTCCTGCGAACCAGACAAAGAAGTTGAGCACATCCCGTAGAGGGAGCGCCCAGAGCCAGGGTAAGAGCTTGAGACAGTGGATGCTAGAGATAGCAATCAGCACTTGAATATAGCGAACGGTGAAGGTGGCACAGCTAAGCGCGATCGCCCAATCGGCAAACCCCGACACCAGCAGCAAGGGGAAACAGTAAGCAGTGCCGTAGCAGAAAATCATGCTGTAATACTGAGCGCCTCGGTTAAAGCGAATCGTTCTTGCCCAGCGTAACTCTCGCTGTAAGACCTGTGCCATGCTCTCCTGCCCCGTATCTGACTCCAGTACATACAGGGACAGCTCGATGCGGTAGCCTGCTTGAGCGGCTCGTTTGCCCAGGTTATAGTCAGAGCCGATCCGGTTAAAGTGTAGTCCACCAAAGCTGGCGAGAGTGGCTTTACGGGTTGCGATCGTCGCGCCGACCGCACAGCGCAACCCCTTATCAATCGTGCGGGCAATCAGCAAGCTAGGAATAAAGTCAAAGCAGCGACCAAACGACGCGATCGCGGCTCCTAACGACTGGGGATGATAGCCAATAAACGCACACGTCACCAGTCCCACTTTTTCATCCGCCAGAGGAGCCGTAACGGTGTGAATATATTCCGCATGAACGCGAATATCGCTGTCAGCAAAGATAATGACCTCATGACGAGCTTCCTCCAGCAGGTAACTGAGGTTGCTGTCTTTATAGTTAATGCCGCGTGGCTCTAAACCGTAGAACAAACGCGCGCGATCGCCATAGGCTTCCACAATCTTTTGCAGCATCGGAATTGCTGGATCGTGTGGATCGGTCACACCAAATAGCACTTCGTAGTTGGGATACGCTTGTAGGCAAAGAGACGACCAGTTATCCCAGGCTCCAGCGTCCAGACCGCAAACAGGTACAAGAATTGATACAGGTGGCTTGAAGTGCTCTACTGTGCTGACGCGCTGGGTCGTAGTTGTAAAAAACTGGTGAGTAAAAACGGCACAGGCAAGATAAAAAACAATCGAACCGCCGATTAAAAAAACAAGCAAGAGTTCCAGAAGCGTAATCATCGTTCCTTGGCGTTTGACACGAACAGTTAAAGAGTTGCCTCGCTAAAGAGAATTAGTAAACGTCTGTGAAGTTGAGTGTCTGTAAGGACATTACCTGTAGCGTCTTTGTAGACGCAACCCGCACTGTTGAACCATAGCCCCGTTTGGCGTTTGTACCTTAGCGGTTCACGACAATCGCTGCAAAGATTTTTCTAAACAGAGAAAGTGGCTCAAGACCCTGGTAACAGTTGCTAGATAGTGCCTTACGTTGTGCTCAAGACAACCAGTAGAACAGTAAGCGCTTTTAAAGGTTTTCAGAAAGTAAAAGATTAATCTTGTCAGTTAGCTGGTGACTCATGATGCTGGTGTGATTCAATCTGTCCATAGTTCAGTTTGAGGACACGATCGCACAAATGAAAGTAATGGTCATCATGGCTAATCACAAGCACCGTCTTTCCTTGCTTCTGTAGCTGCGGCAAAAACTCCGTATAAAAAAGATCTTTAAACGTTGGATCTTGATCGGCTGCCCATTCATCAAAAACGTAAATGGAGCGGTTCTCCAGATAAGCAGTGAGCAGCGTCAGCCGCTTGCGCTGACCTTGAGACAACGCTGTCGTCGAGAGCCTGCCTTGAGTCACGGTCACTTTGCGATCGAGGCGTAAGCGCTGCAAATATCGCTGTGCTTGCAGGTCAAGGTCGTCTTGATCTAAACCCAGGAGCCGATCGAACAGGTAAAAATCGGCGAACACAACCGAAAAATGCTGGCGATACCATTCCCGACGATCGGCAGTGATTAATTGCCCATCCAGATAAATTTCACCCATTTCTGGAGTGTACAGCCCTGTAATCAGCTTTGCCAAGGTCGATTTGCCACTCCCGTTACCACCCACAATGAAGACAATCTCACCCCGCTGCAACGTCAGGTCGATCGGTCCTAAGGCAAAGCAGGCATCGTCCTGCTCAATTTGATACGTATAAATGACGTTCTTGAGCGTCAACGTTTGCCAGGTTTCGCAGACAGGTTCTGGCACCGTTGTTGACTCTGCCCGACTCGCCAAAGACAACCCTAACGATTCAACTTTGTTGAGCGCCACCCCAGCGCGACTAATCGTTGGCAGTTGACTCACCAGACGATCCATCGGCAGCATCAGGTATGTAAACGTCAGCACATAACCCGAAACGGTTTGTGGATCGAGCGTCATAAATTTGGGTAACGCAAACAGCACAAACCCAACCGCAAAGAAAAAGATCAGCTTGCCCCAACTGGCTGTCACCGCAAACAGCACCAGCCCACGGATGCTATAACGGCGAAAGGCAGCCGCGGTTGGCTGCAAATCCTCTTGCAAAAACGCCTGCCGTCGCCAGAAATGCAGTTTTAATTCCTTTGTTCCTTCCGTTACGGTACGAAAGTGCTGAAACAAGTGATCCTGCTCTTCACGCGCACGCGCCAGCAGTTGATTACCCTGTCGAAGCAGCCAACTACAGCTACTAAGCGCGACGATCGTCAGCCCTGCAACAAGAAAAAAGACTTGCCAGGAAAGCCAGGTGATATAAACTAGGCAACCAGCCACAGTAGCAAGATCAATGCAGAGAAAAGGCACCAAACGCACCGCATCAGTCACGGCTTGTACGTCATCCGTCAGCGTTGCCAGCAGACGCGGTGCGCCTAATTTTTCGAGATGGGCAAGCTCAGAGTTGAGAATCTGACGGCTGAGGGTGAGGCGCAATTGAAACACTGCCTGTTGCGCCAACTGGATCAGCATCAGTTGTGAAAGAACGCTCGTGACCAATGCAATCAGCGACAAACCCACAAACACCCATGCGATCGTGGTCAGCGAATGCAACGACCCCTGACTGAGCGATCGACTAATCAGCGCGATCAGACTGGCTGTGCTGCCGCCACTAACGAAACCCGTCAGAATAGCGATCGTTACCATCCACCAGGAAGAATGCAAGAGAAAAACAATCAAACTCATTAGCTGTCATTAGGCTTTGCCACAGAGAGTGCTCTGAAACAAAATAAACTTTACACTGAAGAACACTGAATCCTATTATTCTGTCAATTTAGGATCGAAAATCAAGCATGAACACTATTTAAACTCAGCAGACGGTAAGAAGATACTTAGCGTTTGTTAAAAAATAACTGCACACTTTCAAAGTAGCCATCAGCTATCAGCTATCAGCTCTAAACCATGGGCTGACCGCTGACCGCTAAAGTCCATAACATTATTTTTTACAGCCCCTTAGCTGAAACTGAACTTTCGCTAAATGAACCCTATCCCACCGCTGCGTAGGAGTAGCCAATGCAGTCAGTTAGTATAGCCCCAATCGAAGAACGACTGAGTTTTTCCCTGGTACTGGAAACCGAAAATCTAGCGAACGCTGATCTCGACGGGTTGTCGCAATCATTGGCATCACTGGCACAGCAGGAGTTACCGCTAACGGCTGCCAACGAGGTATTGATCGTTGACAGTGGCAATACACCCGCTCAATTGTTAGCTCAACTGTGCGATCGCTATCCCTGGCTACAAGTCCACCAAGCACCCTCTTCAACTGGCTACTATAAAGCAAAGATGCTGGGGGCAGCACAGGTTACTGGGCAAGTCGTTGTCTATGGTGATTCTGACTGTGCCTATGAGCCGGACTGGCTGCGATCGCTCTTGATGCCATTTACGTCAGACAATGATGTCCAGGTTGTGGCTGGCGAAACAACGACTCGCGGCGTTGGTATCTACGGCACAGCCATGGCGCTGACCTACATCTTTCCGCAATATTCGGGAGAGCACGCATTAGCGCCAACAGCCCAATACTTTCTCAACAACGTAGCGTTTCGGCGCGAGTTCTTACTGCAACAGCCTATTCCAGCCGACTTACCGTTGTATCGAGGCAACTGCGTGATCCATGCACACGCGCTAAAACGGTACGGTTACACCATTTGGCGACAGCCTCTAGCCAGAGCAACCCATGCTCCCCCAAGTGACCTGTCTCACTTCTTTTGGCGCTTTTTATTGATTGGGCATGATTACTATTGGCAGCAGCGCTTGTCAGCCCAGACGGGTAGCGAAACAGCCAAACCAAAGGCGGCTCAAACAGCACTGGACGATCGCGATCCCACTTCTAGTTTCCAGGGCAAAATAGACATCTTTTTCGATCGCATCCGCAAGATGGTGCAGCACGATCGTCGCCATCTGCTTTATTTACCATTTTCGGTACCGATCGCGTCTGCTTCAGTCATGCTGATTTTTATTGGCTACGTCATCACTTCACGCAAACCTGACTATTTACTCAAAACTTACAGCCATCTGCTTGACGATAAAGCTGATTTCTACTGAAGTGGTATCTTCACCCCGCCATCTAGGGCAGGGGGCTTAAAGAAATCGATCGGGTCGATCGCAGTCGGCTTACGATCAGCGTTGGAAAACCGTTGGATGAGAGATTCGATCGAACCCGTTGGTGCAGGGGTTGCAGCTTTGGGATTTGCCTGGAGAACGCCCAACGTGCTGTTCAGTTGATCGGATGTGTAGGGTGCCGCAAGACGACTAGAACCTGGCATTTGGTTGACTGACGCTGGCTGAGTTACCAGGGGGGCACTCTGAGTTCTTACAGAAGACGGGTCAGAAGCATTGGTTTGTGCGAAAGCCGCTCCAGACATTCCAAGCACGGTCATTGTTAGCAGCCCACCAACTAGCAAACAGTTCATCAGCTTTGCTCCTCTATGTGCCTAATCTTTGTGTACTGATTCTTCTGTCTTAGATACGATCCGTGTTCCCAAAGTCCGCCTTCTCAAAGATAGTGCATCTTTATGAGGGTGCCATACGCTTTCTGTGCCTGTTTTGCTCAGGGCGCAGAGATGCTACGTTGAGTGAAACATTTCTGAGCGATCGCTCTAATGACTTCACCGCTCTCAAATCAGGTTCCCGCCGCGATCGTGCCCCCAAAGCTGGCAGCGATTCTTTACGATCTGGATGGCACGCTAGTCAACACTGACCCGCTACACTTTCAGGTCTGGCAAGCAATGTTGCGAGAGTTCGGGTTAGACATTGACGAAGCCTTTTACCAGACCAAAATTAGTGGACGCTTGAATCCAGCGATCGTGCAGGATTTGCTGCCGTACCTATCGCCAGCCGAACAGCAGCAGTTCATTCAGCAAAAAGAGTCTCGGTTTCGTGAACAGTCTCCTCAACTCACACCGTTACGTGGACTTGAGAAGGTGATGCAGTGGGCAACGGAGCACGGGCTGAAACAGGGCGTTGTCACAAATGCACCGACTGAAAACGTTTACCACGTTCTGAAAGCGCTGCATCTAGAAGAAACCTTCGATCAGGTCGTGATCGCAGACGTACTTGGCATTGGTAAGCCCGATCCAACTCCCTACAGCCATGCGCTTAAACAATTTAGTCTCTCACCCAAACAGGCGATCGCGTTTGAGGATTCACCATCAGGGATGCGATCGGCAGTAGCAGCAGGTATTCCCACCATTGGCATTGCCTCAACCCATGATCCAGAAACGCTTTACTCGCTGGGAGCCATGCTAGTCGTCCCCGATTTCGCCGCTGCTGAGCTGTGGCAGTGGTTGAGAACCACCGTGAACCGCTTTTAAACAAAGTCTACTTCTAGAGTAAAAACGGTTTCTAGACGTTCTCCTGGTGCTAAGTGGAGCAGCCGATCGCCCGTATTCATGGCATTGCGTCCGGCTGTCCAGGGTTCCAGACAGTAGAAGGGCTTCCCTTTCACCGTCCAGAAGACGATGATGGAGAACTCGTCGCTTTGAGTGAGGGTTAGACGTAAGCCTTGAGCGCGATCGGTGACGCTTGACGACTGACGCGACAGTGCCGTAAAGGCAACGTCGATTTCATCCTGGTCAAAGTCGAAGGTGCCGTTAAATGGATGCTCGGTTTTAGTGGGTTGATCAAGCAGGCGATCGGCAGGAATATCAACCGCTAGCTGGGTCTTATCCATCACCTGAAAATAGGGATGAAACCCAGCGGAAAATGGCATGGGTTCATCTGCATGATTCGTATAGCGCTGATGGACACTCAGCTTGTTGCCGTCCAGCGTGTAGGTGAAAAGAAGCTGAAAGTCAAACGGGTAAACGGCGCGAGTCTGGTCGTTGCTAGTGAGTGAGAGGGTCAGGCTGGCGCGATCGTCTGTCGCCTGATCAACTACCTCCCAGGGCAGTTCACGGGCAAAGCCATGCTGCTTGAGCGTGTAGGTCTGCCCGTTGTGCGTGTAAGTGTTATCGGGCAGATTGCCGCAAATGGGAAACAGAATGGGAATGCCGCCCCGCACCGTCAGCGTGGGATCAGTGAGACGTGCTTCATCCAGGTAGAAAATCTCCTGTCCCTGAACCCGCCAGCGAGTCACGATCCCGCCGCGCTCTGGGATGATCTCTAGTGCAGTATTGGTTGCTTGATTGGAGAGCGTATACGTTTTGTACTGACCTTGTTCAACCGCGATCGCAAACATCCTGAGACCTCACCATGCCATCGCTGCCAATAATGACACATCTGGAATGAGTTCGGCACCCACATGCTCTGAAGCAACCCAATCGTTTTGCTGCTTTTCAGACGGCTTGCTGCGGCGCGTTTGTTGCCGTGGCGTGGTCTCGTTTGGCGATCGGGCGTTGGAAGGAGAGGTCAGACTTGTCGCGGGTAAATGACTGTTGGGCTGGCGACTGGCTAACTGGCGACTGGCAAATGGCACAGCGCTCAACAACTTAATTTCGGGTAACGCTGAGTGGTCTGATGTTACAGGCGCGGCATCGGGCTTAGCAGGCTCCGTTGCGGGAACCATTGAGTCGGATGCTGGACTTGCACCATTGAAATCGGTTGCACCCGGCTGCATTGAGTCAAGCGGCGTACGGTTCGGTGAGGTGATGAATGAATCGGTAGGGTTGGCGAACCCAGAGTGCTTTTTCTTCTGGAATGAAGGCGGTTGTACACTCTCGCTGGGGCTAGGCGTTGGAGACAGGGATTCTGTAGGAGCGGATGTCACAGTCGGTTCGGGTGTACTGAGGATCGTGTTGGTAGGCTGTACGGGTGGTACGATCGACGTTGCTGCCGCTTCAGGATTCGCTGGACGGGCATCTAGCGCTACAGGCGATCGCATCGGTTGCTGAAACCCACTGGATCGATCGGCGATTTGGTTCAGAATTTGGGCGCTGCGATCGGTGGCAACTTGCGGTTTGTAACCCCGCACTTCCACAGGAACAAATTCCACCTTCATCTGCTTGTCTTTAAGAGCGACCTTCAGGACAGCGGTATCGTAGTCACTACGGGAATTGCCACCAAAGATAAAGTTGCCCATTGAGTAGGCGATCGGACGACCTTTGTAGATTTCTGCGCCTTGCAACACATGAGGATGGTGCCCCACGATGACATCAGCACCCTGGTCGATCGTGAAATGCGCCAGATTTACCTGCCAGTCGGCGGGATGGGTTGCCAACTCTTCGCCCCAGTGATAGTTCACAATCACCCAATCCACCTGACTACGAACGGCTTTAATGTCTTCAGCAATACGCTGTTCGTCGGCGTAGTTAGTGCCAGCCCTGGTCTCGCCTGCACTTTCAAAATCCGCACCGTAGTAGCCAAAATACGCCACTCGCTGCCCCTTCACGTCAATGATTTCGGGACGACGCGCTTCTTTCACATCTCGTCCGGCACCAACGTGTTCAACGCCAGCTTCTTTCAGCGTTTCTAGCGTCTCCAACAGCCCAGGTTCCTGGTAATCCATCGCGTGATTGTTAGCCAAAGTCACCAAGCTGACACCGCCGCTGGTCAGCGCTTTCACTGAATCTGGATGGGCTTTGAAGTTGAACTTCTTATCGGGTAGCGGAATGGTTGCTCTCGTCAAAGGATTTTCCAGGTTCACCATGCCCACGTCTGCCTTGCGGTACGCATCCATGTTGGCGAAGGTGCGCTCGTAGTCTTGCCCGATCGCATCGGCAAAATGGTCAGACAGCGTGACATCACCCGCAAACATGAGCGTGACCGTTGGGTCATTCGGATCAGGGACGCGATCGTGCTTGACCACAGGTATCGTCTCCAGGGCTGCCTGTACCGTATCGGGGCGAATGGATGGATTTGGGCTGGGGGTTGCATTGGGCAACGAGGAAGAGGCGATCGCGTTGGTTTGCTCAGAGGGCGCTTTGGAAAAACCTAAAACGCAGCCGAAGACGAACGCAAAAACGGGTGGTCCGCTGATCAACATTGAGCGCATTGTCTTGAGTTGCGATCGCTGTTGCGCAGTTTGGCGAAGCTGAGTCCGAAGGTGCTGCGATCGCTGCTTTCTGGCACGACGCGCAGGCGAAACGACCCGTACACTCTGCTCCCATAGCATTGCTTGTTCATGCGTCAGCTTGCCAGCAATGCGAATACCCTCAATTTGGGCAGAGTTTAGCTTCCAGATGCGATGACAGATCAAGCGAATCAGTTGACTGCGCCACGGCTCAGTCAGTTCATGTTGCTCCGACGACAGCGGAAACTCGACCAGCACCTTCAGGCAGCCCGGACGGATGCCACCCACACAAGCCCGCATACCGTGGGGCATGAGCACCGAATTCAGCCAGTGCGCGATCGCCTGGAAATTTCCCGCCCGCGCCAGTTCTACTAGCGATGGATGGTGAAGACTTTCTGTATAAACCATGAATATCCAACCTCACTCTCTGCCGCATCACACCTGGTCATACGGTTTCTGCCGCTGGTTAGCTTTGCATTACCGCAATCATTAGTTCATTAATACTCTATAATTCTCAACTTTCGGCAAAAAAACGCCAGCAAAGTGCCTAAATCTTTAGGATTCATCTAGTCAAGAGGTGTAGTCGTAATCTTAGGATTTTTCTGGGCTATCAAAGATGGGCGATCGTCCGAACATTCAATTTAGGGGCTGCTGACCCGCTCAATTCACTGCAAAATGAAGGTAGTGATTTTTACAACGCGCTGACATGGTGACATTGCCCGCCCATCTGAAGGACTTGCTCTCTGACCTCATGACGCGCTACCGCACTCGCGTAGATTACCTGGCAGTGCGCCTCGAAGCGGCAGAAGGAGCCGATATTCTCCTGCGGGGCGACAAAATTGAAACGTTAACAGAAGGAATTTCGATCGGGGGGCAGGTGAGAGCCTGTCATAAAGGCGGTTGGGGCTTTGCCAGCTTCAATCAACTCTCGACGCTGAGCGATCGCATTGAAGAGGCGATCGCGGCTGCCCATCTGGTTGGTGATGAAGAAACGCTGTTAGCACCCATCACACCCATTCAAGATACCTGCATCCTGCCGCTGACGGGCACCGATCCCCGCCAGATTCCGCTGATTCAAAAAAAAGCGCTTTGTCAGCATTACAGCGAGATTCTTCGCAGCGTCAGTCCTCAGATTGCAACGACTTCTGTCCGCTATGGCGATAGCGCTCAACACGTTATTCTCGCTACATCTGAGGGAACGCTGTTAGAGCAATCGTGGGTTGACATGGAAATGCGGTTTGCTGCCACCGCTCGTAACGGTGAAACAGTGCAAACCGGACGCGAAACCACAGGCTCCCGCAAAGCGTATGAAGACCTGCTGGGTTTGGATGCTCAAGTGCGTCATGCTGCACAACGAGCCGTTGACTCACTGGTGCTACCACCTGTGCGAGGCAACACCTACACCGTTGTGATTGATCCCATCCTTACCGGGCTGTTTGTGCATGAATCGTTCGGGCACCTTTCCGAAGCTGATATGACGTATGAAAACCCTGACTTGATGGAAGTGATGAGTATCGGACGGCAGTTTGGTTCTGCAGATCTGCAAATTTTTGACGGTGCCGCTCCTGCGGGTCATCGCGGCAGCTACTTCTATGATGACGAAGGCACCCCAGCTACCACTACGCAATTAATCAAAGATGGCGTTCTGGTTGGACGACTTCACTCTCGTGAAACTGCGGGCAAGTTGGGTGAAACTGCTACTGGTAATGCTCGTTGCCTTAACTACCACTACCCGCCGATCGTCCGTATGACTAACACCTGGATCGAGCGCGGTAAGACGCCCGTTGCCGACCTATTCAACGGCATCCAGGAAGGCGTATACGCCCGCAACTGGTTGGGCGGTATGACCAATGGCGAAATGTTTACCTTCACAGCAGGCGAGGCATGGATGATTCGGAATGGCGAACTTGCCGAACCTGTTAGAGATGTCACCCTCTCAGGTAACGCGTTCAAGACGTTAGGAGAAATTGAGGCGATCGGCGACGATTTCTTTTGGGATGAATCTGGCGGCTGTGGCAAAGGTGGACAGAGCGGCTTACCCGTCGGCTGCGGTGGTCCTAGCTTAAGGATTCGCAACGTTGTTGTCGGTGGAGAAGCGATGGAAGACTAGAAGCTTTGAAAGAAACCGGGTTTCTGAGCGCAGTTTCGATCTTTGAAACCATCTTCTCGTTGAGAAACCCGATTCTGTGTAAGCCGATCTTAAAAAGCGGCGTTGCTGAATTGAGGTATGAACCGCAAAATCCGCCCTCACCCTAACCCTCTCCCAAAGGGCGAGGGGACAAGAATTCTAGCTCCCTTCTCCCCAGGGAGAAGGGCTGGGGATGAGGGAAAATCATACTTGCATTCAGCAACGCCTAAAAAGCTAACGTCCATTTTTTAGCCTTTAGCCTTTAGCTTTCGTCCTTACCCTCACTCTCTGGCGGCAGCCGCCCTCGTCGCTTGCGGGCTTCCATTGCACGTTCAAGCACGTCTAGAAGTCCAGGTGCTTCTTCTTGCATCTTCAGCAGCAACCGTTCTCCTTCCGTGACATCACCCGGATCTTCGCCCGTTTCCATGACCGTTTGGAGACGAGGCAACGCAATTTCATCAACCAACTCAACCAGACTATACAGGCAGCGATTAAACTGACGCTCAGTGAGGGTGGAATCTTCTAAAGGAAACTCAATGATGGCGCGAATTTCGCCGTCTGACGGGTCGTACTCCCATTGCAACATTTTGGTTTCCCAGGAGATGCAAAGCATCGTTTGCAGAATCGCTGCTTTGTGAGGATGATTGTTGACCCCAGAAAGTACGCGTGGCGCAAACAGCTCAAAAAATTCACCGTCTTCATCAAGCTGGATGACAATAAGGAACTCTTGAATGTTCTCGGCGTAAACGCCTGTAAGAATGCGGCATTCATCTTCGTCAAGCTTATATTTCCACCCTTTGTTGTCCAGGTAGCCAGCAATTTGTTGCAGCGTCGCGCCCATATAAAAGTCTCGCTAAAAACCTGAAAGCCTGCGTGTGCCCCAGGTGACTGATGGTGAATAGTGGATTCGGAGGTAGAGATAAACCTCAACGGTTTGCCTTCAACAATTATCGTCTAAAGTTTAGCCAAATCAGAAACGGTTGCCATGCTGCAATCGATTTGCCGTCGCGCACGATCGCGTCCCGCAAGGAGTGCTTGAGCCATTGGCGACAACGGACGATCGCTGCCTCAGTCTGTGAGCTTACCTCAGACCGTGAGCTTACCTCAGACCGTGAGCTTACCTCAGACCGTGAGCCTGAGAGTTGTACAGAAATAACAGCATGGTCTGTAGCCGTCAGCCGTCAGCCGTCAGCGAAAAGCTGATCGCTGATCCAAAAGTGTGCCGTTATTTTTTAGCAAGCTCTTGCTACTCAACAAGCCCTGAAACTTAATGCTGAGTTACTCACCCACGAGGCGCGGTAAGGCGAACGGGCTGATGTACGAGTCCAGCATCCACTTGCCGAAACAGATGCTCTAGCGTTGAAGTATTGTCCAGCACCAGATCGGCATGAGCCGCCTTTTTCTGAATCGACATTTGGCTATCAATCCGAGCACGAGCCTGCTGTAGGCTGAGGCGATCGCGCTCCATCAACCGTTCTATCTGTTGCTCTTGGGGGCAACGCACTACCCAGGTCTCAGTCACTAAATCCGTCATACGCGCTTCAAACAGCAGCGGAATCACCAGCACGACGATGAGAGGCTGTGTGTCTCGCATTGATAAGGCTTGCATGGCTTCGATCAGGCGATCGCGGACGTGAGGATGAATCTGCTGCTCTAACCACAACCGTTCTGGCGGACTGCTAAAAATAATGTCTCCCAGCCGATGACGATCCAGCGTTCCATCTGATGACAGCACGCCTGCACCATAGCGTTCAGCAATTTCTACCAGCACAGGTAAACCTGGCTCAACTGCTTCTCTCGCGTAAACATCAGCATCCAGAACAGGCAGCTTGTGAACAGTTGACAGATAGTTCGACACAGTGGTTTTGCCCATCCCAATGCCACCCGTAAGACCGATGAGGCGCTGAAATAGCTGAGCTTGGCTGCGAGTGTTCATACGTAGACACCTGACGATGTGAAGGTGATCTGCCAGCAAGGGTTCTCTAAGTTTAGGGTCACTCAAGCAAGGCGCTGCAATCAAAGCAGTTGAGCCAGAAAAGTTAGAACAGCCCTGATATCCTTGGCGCTGACAAGAGCCACCTGAATCCTGCGAGTTTCCTAAATAATGAACGAAAATTTAGCAAAATGAGCAAACAGAACTCAATTAGCAGGTGGACAGACCGATACCACGAAGATAGACAGTAGATGCTAGGTCATTGCAGCTCTAGCCTATTACGCCTTACCGTCTAGCGAGGCATCGACGAATACGTTTACAGTCGTTCCGAAGGCTTTCCAAAGGCTTTTTGAAGGCTTTTTGGAAGTAAGCTCCACACGCTGCCGTCCTAATCTACAGAATAGAAAGCGTTTTCTCCAGCGGCAAAAAACACCTTAGCGGCACTTGTAGCCTTTTGCCTCTTGTCTTCCTCAATCCGCACATGCGTCACCACTTCAAAAAAATGCTGCGTCAAACGATGGAATCGCTCTCTACCCCTTTACAATAAAAAGCAGAGCTGTGTCCAGTACCCAGTCCAGCGGAGTCATACCATGCTGTTAAAATCCACTACTCGACACATCCATATTTTTACGGCTGTGATCGAAAATAATGAACTCGTCCCTAGTGACAGCGTACTAACGCTCGATATTGACCCAGACAACGAATTCAATTGGAATGAAGAGTCTGTACAGAAGGTGTATCGCAAGTTCGATGAGTTAGTCGAATCCTATAGTGGAGCTGACTTGACCGACTACAACCTCCGTCGTATTGGCTCCGATCTAGAGCATTTTGTACGATCGCTCCTGCAAAAAGGCGACATTTCTTATAACCTCAACAGTCGCGTACTGAACTACAGCATGGGTTTACCGCGCGTTGCTGCGGGTGAAAACTAGCGCCTCACTGACTGAGAATGCTGATACGGGCGATCGGGCAGCGCTTACTTTTGACAGCGGTATTGACTGAACGTCCGGCACCTCTTTCACAAAGCGTTATCGATCACTGCTTTTTCGCTCGAAAACGCTTAACGGCAGCGATTTGCTTTAGATTTTTTAATAAAAACTCTCATCAAATCAGTCTACCGTAACAATTGGGTGGGTTATCAAAGAGGTCGAACTGCGTTCATCGATCGACGCATCATCCAGCATCAAGTCAACGTTAGATTTAGAAGATTTAGCATGAGCAGTAATTTAGCAACAAAGCTACGTGAGGGCACCAAAAAGTCTCACTCAATGGCTGAGAACGTCGGTTTCGTGAAATGCTTTTTAAAGGGAGTTGTCGAGAAAAACTCCTACCGCAAGCTTGTAGCCAACCTTTACTTTGTCTACTCAGCAATGGAAGAAGAGATGGAGCGCCATCAGCACCATCCGCTTCTCTCTAAAATCTATTTCTCCGAACTAAACCGCAAAGCGTCGCTAGAGCAGGATTTGTATTACTACTTCGGCAGCAATTGGCGAGAGCAGGTGTCTCCCTCTCCAGCCGCTGAAGCGTATGTGCAACGCATTCGTGAAATCTCTCAGACGGCTCCTGAACTGCTGATCGCTCATTCTTACACCCGTTACTTAGGCGATCTTTCCGGCGGTCAAATCTTGAAAGGCATTGCGCAACGTGGCATGAATCTTTCAGAAGGCAACGGTACAGCGTTCTACGAGTTCAACAACATCGCCGACGAAAAGCAGTTTAAGGCAACCTACCGTCAGGCAATGAACGATCTACCGATCGATGACGCAACTGCCGATCGCATTGTTGACGAAGCAAACGCTGCGTTTGGCATGAATATGAAGCTGTTCCAGGAACTGGAAGGCAACCTCATCAAAGCGATCGGGTCGATGCTGTTTAATACCCTGACCCGCCGTCGCACCCGTGGCAGCACCGAACTGGCAACGGCTGATTAATGTACGCAGTTTTTCATCTCTAATGTCTTCCCTCGAATCCTGGGAGCTTGGTAGTCGAAACGCTATCAAGCCCTCAGGATTCACAGTTTGAAGCCAGGTTTAGCCTACTAATTTTCAGTTATTAGAAGAAGGCAGTAGTCAGAAGTTAAAAGTCAGAAGTTAAAAGTCGAAAGCTGAATTGACTTAAACCTCCTCCCCCGCTCCCCCTGCTTCTCCCTCTCTCCTCCCCCCTCTCTCCTCACTTCCCTTCCCCACATGGCAGCAAAAATTCCCGTCACGATCATCACAGGCTTTCTCGGCAGCGGTAAAACGACACTGATCCGCCACTTGCTACAAAACAATCAGGGCAGGCGGATTGCTGTCCTGGTCAACGAATTTGGCGAATTAGGTATTGATGGCGACTTGCTGAGATCGTGCCAGGTTTGTGATGATGAGACACTTGCCGACGGGCAATCTACAGCGGTCAAAGCAAGTCTACCTGATATTGTTGAACTCACTAACGGCTGTCTCTGCTGTACCGTGCAAGAAGAATTTCTGCCCGTCATGTTAGAGCTACTCAAACGTAGAGACAGCCTGGACTGCATTCTCATCGAAACCTCCGGTCTAGCGCTCCCCAAACCCTTGATCAAAGCCTTTCGGTGGCACGAAATTTCTCATGCAGTCACGGTGGACGGCGTGATTACTGTTGTTGATTGCGAAGCCGTTTCTACAGGCACGATCGCCACTGACCTGCAAGCGCTAGAAGCTCAGCGCCAAGCTGATCCCAACCTGGATCACGAAACTCCCATTCAAGAGCTGTTTGAAGACCAGCTTGCCTGCGCTGATTTGGTGATTCTCAACAAAGCGGATTTGGTGGATGCCCAAACTCAGGCTCACGTGGAACAGCTTGTGCAGCAAGAGCTACCCAGAGCCGTCAAAATTGTCTCCAGTCAGCATGGGCAACTTGACCCCAATCTTCTGCTCGGCTTTCAGGCTGCCGTTGAACATCACTTAAGCTCTCGACCCAGCCATCATGACGAAGAAGAAGACCATGATCACGATGATGAAATCACCTCTGCTCATCTGGTACTCGATCGCGCCTTCGATCCCGTTCTACTGAGACAACAACTAGAAACCCTGGTGCAAGAACAGGAGATTTACCGCATTAAAGGCTTCGTTGCGGTGCCGCAAAAAACGATGCGTCTTGTGATGCAGGGTGTCGGTAAGCGGTTTGACCAATTCTACGATCGCCCCTGGCATCCTGAAGAACTGAAACAAACTCGCCTTGTTTTCATTGGTCGCGCCCTCAATGCAGCTCAAATCGAACATCGATTAACCGCACTGCCGACGGTCTGAGCGGTCAAGGCGCTTTGAGTTAATCTGACTACTCAATTGGCTTTTTAGCCTTCTAAAGCGTCTTGCCACACACATCAACCAGATAGCACATGGAGCGGAAACGTAGCCCAACTAACTGATCGTAGAGCGGATTAAGTTTGCAGAGAGGCGGAATATGAGCGATCTTGCGACCAAAAACAAAAACATCACGCTCAAAGGGACATTGACCAGGAATAAGCTTGTACAACAGTCGAGCTAAGGTTGGGTCATTGACGGAGACGTTATCAAGCCACTGACGGACGGGCTGTAGAACATCGATGCGGAGGGTGTTTGATGTTGTCTGTTTGGAATGCAAATTGGCATGAAAGGTTAGGTCTAAGTCAGACATGGTGTTACCCTCTATTGTCTGTGCGTTCTCAATCATCAATGCACGCACTTATAAGCTTTGATGCTGTAGCTGATTGATTGTTCCTACCTACAAGATACAAATCAGGATCAAGTTTTCCGTAAAGCTAAGAATAGCTCTGTTAAATCTCTAATAAAGTTCCAATGAATTTGCACTATCACCTGTGTGCATTGATCACCAATTATTCAGCCTTAGAGCGGCATAATATAGTGAGATTTTGGTGCTAAGAATAACAGTTGCGTTGAAATAATTCAGCTAAGAGCGATCGCCTTCAGCTAGAGCCGATCGATGCAAAAGAACCGTAACATAAGATACAAACAGTCCGTGTATAGATTGCTCCGTCAAGCGTACAGGCATTAAGCCGTACAAAATTGCCGCAGCTTAGGTAAATAAGATTGAGCATAAAACCCTTTTGAGCCGCATCAGTAATCATCGATTAGCACAAGTTCTATAAAGAACGCAATACCAAAATCAGGACGAGCGTTAATTCTCTGAAAAGCAATGTTTACGTCCTCAATCGCCACATTCTTTTTGATACAAATTGCTTATGGTTAGTAAGTTGTGATTTCAATCACAGTTGAAGGGCAATGGAAGGGCAATCGCGATCGCAAACTTGTGTTCAAGAAAACGTAAAGCTTTGGTAGACTCAATGTGCGATTGTTTTGGGTGCATCAATGACGAAAGAAATTCATCTACACCGTCCTGATATTGAGCAGATGGTGAATAGAATTACCGCTTGCGGGAAGATTAGCCGCCACGATCAGCAGCAGTTCATGTCTGCACTTCTCTCTCAAAAAACCATTAGCCAAACGGAGCAAGCATTGATTAACCGAGTGTTTGAACTGCTGCGGGCTGGTCGTTTGCGAGTTGTAGACTGAATCACTTCGCTCTACACAAGCCTAGAAACCATAAGCCTAGAAACCTAAGTCAGTAGCAACGCGGTGAGCGCAAGCAAAGCCCGAAAAAGCAACGGCATTCAGCCCTTGTCCTGGAAACGTACTGTCGCCAACGCAGTACAATCCCGCAACAGCAGTGCGATTAAAAGGCATTCCTAGCAAGCCCGCTAACTTGCGTCGAGGAATGGGTCCGTAGGTACCATCGTCGCGCCCTAAAAAGCGACGATGGGTACGTGGCGTGCCAACTTCCTGATACTCCACGTGAGCAGTAAGACCGGGAAAGATCCTCTCAAGCCGCTGAATCAAATGAGTCGCTGCTGCTGCTTTACGGGCTTTGTACTCGCTAGGCGTGAGGTGCTGCCAGCTCTCCATCCAACTGGGAGTAAAGGTATGGATAATGTGATGACCGGGAGGCGCTAACGACGGATCAAGCAGGGTCGGAATCGAGACAAAAATGGTGCCTTCAGCCGCTTCCATGTGCTCCCAATCTTCGAGCAAAATGTGGTGACACTCCGTCCCTGCTTGCAATACATCTGCTTTAACACCCAGATGCAAACTGAGGAAGCTGGGTGATTTCTGATAGCGACGTTGCCATTTGCGTTCAGCCGACGGCATTTGTGCGGGTGGAATCAGTTTCTCGAAGGTGTCCCAACGGGTCGCGTTGGAAATAATCCGTTTAGCAGAATAGATTTTGCCAGATGCTAACTCTACGCCCACGGCGCGCCCGTTCTCCTGCAAAATTTTAGTGACTCTAGCTTTGTACTGAATGTGTCCACCACATTTTTCTAGCCCTTCAACTAACTTTTGGGCGATTTGCCCGACACCGCCTTTGGGGTAGTTGATCCCACCGTAGTGTCGATCGCTAAACACCATTCCAGCATTAATCATCGGGGTGCGATCGGCTGGCACAACAGACCAGCAGTAGCATTCCATATCGATAAACTTCAGCAGTGCTGGGTCGCTAATGTAGCGTCGAGCCAGATCGCCAGCATTTTGAGGCAAATACTTCACTAACCCTAAACAGGCAAGCGGATGCTGAAAAAAGACACGTGCTAGATAGCGGGGTTCTTCTAGCGATAGCAAATCCATCGCATTCAAGCATTTAAAGACGCGCCAGCATTCATCGTAAAACTGTCGGATGCCTACCGCTTCGTGGGGGAAATGAGTGATTAGCTCTTGCAAAAAATTCTCATAGTCTCGATGCACTTTTAGCTCTAAACCGTCAGGCAAGTGGTAGTGAATCTGCACCGGATCAGGAACGGTCTCTAAGCTCACATTCACGGCTTGCAGAGCACGAGTGAGAAGATTGGTGGTGCCTTGCTGCCCAAACCCGAAAATCATCGACGCGCCGACATCAAACCGATAGCCCTGGCGCTCAAAAGACCCAGAGCTACCACCCGGTATCAGGTAACGCTCTAGCACTAGCACACTCGCTCCCTTGGCAGCTAGCTGAGTAGCCGTAACCAAGCCGCCAATGCCAGAACCAATGACGATCGCATCAAACTCAGCCGCAACGGGTGAAAGCGTGGACGATCGCTCGGAGGTAGATGGAGAAGATAGAGACATGAAACCTTTGATAAACAAGACTTCTAACAGTTTATCGGAGTTGATGTCTCTGGGGGGCTTTGAGCGAGTAAGCGGTAGCCCTTTGTCCAACGCTGAAGGGAGATTACGCAATGTGCAAGTAAATTTGCCCTCATCCCCACCCTTCTCCTTAGGGAGAAGGGCTTTCGGACTTTCCAGTTCCCTCTCCTTCTGGGAGAGGGCTAGGGTGAGGGTGTCTCAGCAGGCGTTTCAGGAAAGTTGCACATCGCGTGAGATTAGTCAGAAACAGTGATGTCGAGAAATGGTTACAGCAGGCAAAAAAAGGGGCTTGGTCTTCTACCGATGACCAAGCCGCCCTACCGATCCTTCAGAGAGGAGAACACTAAGAATAAGCGTACATTTATTGAGAATAATTGTCAACTTAGTGTCGTGTTTTGCGCGGATTAACGTGTAAGGATGATGAGAAGGTTAGCAGAACGCTCCGGGCGATCGCACAATAGGGGTTATGGGAAGTCCTGAAGCGTACAAATTAGGGTGTAGTAAGAGAGTATGATTGGTCAGACGTATGACCTCAGTATGACCTCAGAGGTCTCACCCTTTCTTTCGCTGTTCTTCTCAACGCTATGACTCTTCAACTGCGCGTCTACGTCCCGCCACATCCACTCATTCAGCACTGGTTGGCTGTCGCTCGTGATGTCTCGACACCGTCAACGCTCTTTCGCAGTGCAATGACTGAGCTTGGTCGCTGGCTAACCTACGAAGCGATTCGAGACTGGCTGCCAGTGCAGGAAACAGCAGTGGATACGCCGTTGTCTCCTTGCTCAGCCACCTTCATCGACCCAACGGTGCCAGTCGTAGTGATGCCGATTCTACGGGCAGGCTTAGCGCTGTTGGATGGTGCTCAGGCACTGTTGCCACTGGCATCGATTTACCACATTGGGTTTGTTAGAGATGAAGAAACCCTAACACCAAGCTGCTATCTCAATAAATTGCCAGAGAAATTTGCGCCGCAGACGCATGTCTTGATTACAGAGCCAATGCTGGCAACGGGAGGAACTAGCCTCGCAGCGATGGCAGAACTGACCCAGCGAGGAGTTGATCCGGCGCTGGTGCGTATCATTTCAGTTGTTGTCGCTCCAACCGCGTTACAAAAGCTGAGCGCAGCCTATCCTAGTCTCAACATTTATGCCGCAGCGATCGATGAAGGCTTGAACGATAAGGGCTTTATCGTCCCAGGCTTGGGTGATGCAGGCGATCGCACCTTTGGCACATGAGAATCAGCCTAGAGCCTCAGTAGCCGCCCAGTCAGTCCAGCGTAACAACGGTTATGCTAGGGGTAATGTAGCAACGGTTAGTGTCAACGACGCAATTGGGATTTTGAGCAGCGATGAGTCAGAGAGACAATTTTTCGGGTGGATTTTTACTAGGCGCAATGTTTGGCGGCATTGTTGGCGGTGCTTTAGGTGCCGTGGTCGCTTCCAGGGTGCTAAACCCGCAGTCTGAGGAACCACTACTGAGCGAGAGTCAGGCAGATCCTCGCCTGGGTAGTAAGCCGAAGCGGCGATCGTTAAAGGCTGTGAGCGGCAAGGCTGATATGGAAGGCGCTCGCCGTGGTTTAGAGGACAAAATCGCTCAACTCAACGATGCCATTGATGACGTAAGACAACAACTGGGTGGGGTTAATGGGGCAGAAACAGGAGGGCGCTCGATCGTTAGAGAACCATGAGCCTTCTACTTGATTGTTGTAGCAAGGCTAATCTGAAGTGATAAACTTTGCTTGACTCACTCGAAAGCTGCTGAGATTCGCTAGATTAAATCCAAGTCCCAATGAACTTCGCCGTGTAAGGAACCATACCGCTATGGGTGACACAAATCTTGTTTTTCTATTGTTTGATGTAGTCCAGAAATTTATTGGCATCTATACCGCTCTACTATTTATTCGGATTTTGTTGAGTTGGTTCCCCAACATCAACTGGTTTGACCCTCCGTTCTCTATTCTGAGTCAGTTAACGGATCCGTACCTAAATATCTTTCGATCGATTATTCCGCCACTGGGTGGTCTCGATTTCTCTCCTCTTCTGGCACTGCTCCTTCTGCAAGTGGTTCAATCTGCTGTTCTACCTTCTGTTGCACAGCTTCTGGCGAGTGTGCAGCCAGGGCTATCGATGTAATGGGCTTAGTGCCGACTGGCGGTTAAACACCTGATCAGGCAGCAACTTACCTCTACAACAACTAATAGAAACCTGCCTGTAACATGACTGTAAGGCAGGTTTCTTTTCTATAAGCTGTATCTAACGTCGCACCATGCCAGTAAAGCCTGCGGCTTTAAACTGCTCTAGCTTGAGCGGCGTTGGTTGGCTAGCGGGCACCGAAATTCTCAGCTCAAAGGTGCCAATACCCGGTGGCACTTCGTCAATCGCGCCAAGGCGAGTACGGTTTTGCATCACAGAATCGTTGTTAGCATCGTAAATGCGACCAAAAATGTCCGCGTTAACGACAGGCTTACCGGACTTGTTCTCAGTTTTTCCAGTCACGATAAAGCAGTGAGGGAAAATACTAGCAACCCCACTCTTAGCAGGCTCATCTACGAGTTCAGCCGGACACTCATGGTAAGAAAGGTCAAAGAGCTTGATTTGAGTCAGCGCCAAAGCAGGTGGGGTGCTCCAAGTGGCAAGAAGCCACAGCAGACCTGTAGCAAGGAGAGTGGCAAACGCTTGGAACGGCATAGGGTATGAGTTGCTAGAGGCAGTGGGCGCATGGCTTCTTTGCAGCGCTCATTGATTGCGGTGTTTGGAAGACCAGCTTCAGCTTAGCTCGAATTGAGACCAAATAGGCTGAAGGACGCTTTTTGAAAGTTTTGTCATAATAAGAAACTAATCTTCAGCTAGCGATCGCAACCAGTGGTTAGCCCACTCTGACTAATCGTGATCTAGGCTGATGCCGCTTACGACCTGATATCAGTGCATGACTCAATCTGAGATCGAAGCAGCGCTAACTACGGCATTCAGCCAATGCGAAGCCGCTTTACATCCTCTTAGCGATCGTCAAAAGCAAATCTTGCTCCAGGTGGTGCAGGCAGCAATGCAGTCTGGGCAATATCGCAAGGGAAGCCACAACGATACCCTTAACCCTGCTGCCGATGAGGCGGAAAGCAACCCGTTAGAGCAACTGACGGTTGAAGAGCGGCAGATCTTTCTGACATTTGTTGAATCGCAGGAACGCCAAAACCGTCCCTGGAAGATCACGCTGTTGAACGATTGGCTGAGCGGTAGAAGTTCCGGAGCGGTACAGTTCATCCGAGAGCGCTACGGCATCCAGTGGGTAGAGCAGATTACGCCAGTGGATCTTGCGCGCTACATCAATTTAGAGAGCGATGAACTGCTGTTAAGCGTGGGCGATCGCATTGAGGTGACGAACGGCTTGTGGGAATGGGTGCAAGAAACCGGACCGTGTAGTCGAGAATGGTTTTCCTGCATCGTAGTCAGCATCAAACCAACATCTGAGACGCGTGGCGCTGATGCCATAGATGACACCAACACTGAGTCAACGTCACCCAGCAGTGAGAGTAGCTGCATTGTTCGCTTTGAGGATGGCACTGAATACGAGATTCAAGGCATGTATGACTGGAATCGTCCTAACTGGCGTTGGCTAGAAAGGTAAGCCACCGTTGACCGACAGCGGTTAAACGAGTGTGCGATCGGTCAAGATTTCGTACCCGTTCTCTGTGACTAAAACCGTATGCTCAAACTGGGCAGAAAGGGCATTGTCCACCGTTACAGCCGTCCAGCGATCGGGAAGCGTACGTGTAAAGCGTGACCCGGCATTAAGAATCGGTTCGATCGCCAGCGTCATGCCTGCGCGTAGTTTGACATTCGGCATACTGTGAGTGCGGAAGTTGAAGACTGACGGCTCTTCGTGCAGATTGCGCCCCACCCCATGCCCTGTAAAATCTTCGACAACTGTAAAGCCGTGTGCCTTTACGTGATCTTCGATCGCGCCTGCCAGATCGAGCAAATGAGCACCCGCTTTCACCTGCTCAATGCCTTTGTAAAGCGCTTCTTCTGCAACGCGGATCAACTCTGCCGCAGCAGGCGTGACTGTGCCAACCGCGATCGTGATACACGAATCACCATGAAACCCCTGATAGTAAGCTCCTGTATCCACTTTCAGCACATCGCCAGTGCGAATCACTTTTTTGCGGCTGGGAATGCCATGCACCACTTCGTTGTTGATCGACGAGCAAATCGAAGCGGGAAAGCCGTGATAGCCCTTAAAACTCGGCGTTGCGCCCATTGCACGGATGCGCTTTTCGGCATGAGCATCCAAATCAGCCGTCGTCATGCCGGGTTCGACCAACTCGGAGATTTCTTTCAGCACCGTGGCAACAATCCGGGCTGCCTCTCGCATGATCTCGATTTCACGAGGGGATCTAAGCTCAATGCCACGGCGCTGTTTGTTGGGCGAGGGCAGAGCAGGTTGGTTAAGCAGTTGGCTAAAAATATTCATGCGATCGCAGCAAAAGTTACAGGCAGATTGCTAATAGCTATAGCCAGAGCTGTGTTAGAACCAGCGTGTGCAGATTCAGTCAAAGCAAATGCAGACATATGAGCCTAGCTTCAAGCACTGGTGAATTATGGCACTCAGCACTTGCCTCTTTTAAAGTAACTTAAATCGCTGCTCGCAGAATGTCTATAAGAAAGATGGAGCCGATGCAAAAACCGGGTTTCTCCACAAGCAGATGCCTTTAGAGCTTTCAAATCACGTGCAGAAACCCGGTTTTGTCAAACTCTGCATAGCTTGACAACTTATTTTTTGGGCACTGTGTTACCTGGTCCAGCAGTGACCACAACCACTCGATCGGCGTAGAGCAGGCTTTGAATTGCCTCGTTGACCTGCGCTAGAGTCACAGCGCTGATCTTGCTAGTGTACTCACGAATCTCGGTCGTACCTAAGCCATACGCCGCATCCATCACAATCGTGCTGGCGAGGTTAGCTGGATCGGCAAGCTCTACAGGGTAGCTGCTAGTGAGCGATCGTTTAGCCGCCGCAACTTCAGCCTCAGTGACACCGTTTTCGCGGAACTGCTTGAGAAGGCTAAGGGTACTGGCGATCGCTTTGTCAGCATCTTCTGGCGCGGTCTGCATGGAGATGATAAACGGACCAGAAGCAATGCCAGCTTGAAACGCACTATAAATGCCGTAGGTAAGACCCTGGCGATCGCGAATTTCGGTGCCCAGACGACTAGACAGCGTATCGCCACCTAAAATCTGGTTCATCACAATCGCGGTGTAGTAGCGGGGATCTTTGCGATCGATGCCGTTGTAGCCAATGTAGGTAATGGATTGTGTCTTACCAGGCAGTACGGGATTGACGCGCGTCACTGTTTGAGGCAACGGCACCTTCGGAAATTCCAATGGTGTGTCTTGCGTTGGATCTTGCCAGGAGCCAAGTTCTTGATTCAGCAGTGCACGCACCTGGCTTGAATCAAAGTCTCCGACCAGAGCGAGCAAGGTGCTATCAGGGTGATAGTGCTGTTGGTAAAACTGCACCAGATTGTCTCGGGTAATCTGCTTCAGGCTGGCTTCCGTCGGAAAACTATGGAAGGGATGGTTCGCCGGATAGATGGTCTGCTGGAAAATACGTCGTGCCAACCGAGCCGGAGTATCGAGTTCCAGTTTGAGACTGGTCAACGCCCGTTGACGGCTGAGTGCCAGTTCATCGTCAGGGAAACTGGCGTTTTGTAACACGTCACTCAGCACTTTTACGAGTGTTGGGAGGTCTGCCGCCAGAGCGCTGCCACCGATCGCCACACCTTCTCGACCAGCGCTAAAGCCCAAACTAGCACCCCGATTTTCGAGCGTTTTGGCGATCGCCAGTGCATTGTTTGCTTTGGTGCCGTTCATCAGGTTTGCAGCGGTCAAACTCGCCAATCCGGCAGTATCGGCTTTGTCGAACGCGGTACCTGCTTTGATGTAGCCACTGAGCGTAACGGTTGGTGTGCTGCGATCGGTCAACAGCAGGACGCTTAACCCATTTGCCAGGTTGAGCTTTTCGGGCAATGCCTGCGCTGATTGTTGATCGCTGGCAGTGGTTTTGGGCAGATATTTTGCCACTTCTGCCGGGTCAACCGGAGCACCAGGACTGAAGTTTTCCGTCGTCTGCGAGAAGTTGCCAGCACTCGCGCCCGGTTTGCCATCCAGTTGCGTGGGTTCAAAGAAGCCAACGGTACGGTTTGCAGGCGTGAGGTAAGTTTTTGCTACCCGTTGTACATCTGCTGGAGTGACAGTGGCGATCGCAGCTTGCAGGCGATCGCTAAACTGATAGTCGCCTGTAGACGTTTGATCGTCGCCTAGTTGCTGTGCCTGACTGGTGATATCTCGATTGCGCAGCGCGATCGACGCCTTGAATTGAGTTTTTGCGCGCTCTAACTCTTCCTGGGTGACACCCTGATCGCGCAAAGCCGCGAGGGTTTTCTGAAGCGCCGTGTCAATCTGTGATAGTTCTTTACCGGGAGCGGCTGTCACAGAAAGTTCATACCAGCCAGCACCAATCAGATTAGCCGCATAGCCGCCCGCATCACTTGCCAGTCCAGACTCTACAAGCGCCTGATAGAGCCGCGAACTGCGCCCACCGGTAAGAATGTAGTCCATCACCTGCAACGCTGGCACATCGGGATGATCCACTTTGGGTAACGGATACACTTCGTTCAGTAACGAGGCACTACCCGGTTCTTTCAGCACGATCGGAGCTTTAGGTGTGCTGACTGCTGTTGACGAACTTGCTGTCTTCAAACCTGGCACCGCACCAGTGCCTTTAGAGACTTTGCCGAACGTCTCTTTTACGGCTGCCAGGGTTGGCTCGGTCTTGAAATTACCAACAATGACTAGCGTTGCGTTATCGGGTCTGTAAAACGTGCGGTAGTAGTCTCGCACTTGCTTTACTGTAAAGCTCTGCACATCTGCTTTTGTACCACCGACAGGCAAGCCATACGGATTATTTGGAAAGGCTGCCTTCATCACCGATCGCCCTAAGCGGTAGCTGGGATTGTTTTCATATCCCTGTAATTCGGAAATCACTACGCGCTTTTCGCTGGTAAGTTGCTGTTCGTCAATCAACGAGTTGTTCATGCGATCGGCTTCCAAGACCAGCAGCGCCTTCAGCTTATCTTGCTCCACTGTGCCAAAGTAAGCAGTTTCGTCATAGCTAGTAAACGCATTTGAATCGCTGCCCAACGCGCTGAAAAAGCGTCCGAACTGAATCGGTCGCTCCTTCGTCCCCTTAAACAGTAAATGCTCTAGCTGGTGAGCAATGCCATTGATACCAGGGGTTTCGTTTCGTGACCCAACGCGATACCAAACCTGCACCGTGACCACCGGAGCTGTGTTGACTTCTTTCGTTAATACAGTCAGTCCATTTTCTAAAACCGTTTTGCGAACCGTTGCCGTCAATGCGTCCGAAGGCAGCTTGGTGGACGGCTGTGGCTTCGGTGACAGGCTATTTTGAGCAGTCGGGCTATTTTGAGCAGTACTATTTTGGACGGTAACAGCGCTGGGTACTGCCGCTTGACTCGTAGCAGGCATACCCGACAGCAGCACAAGACCCAGGCAAAGACCAAACAGTAGGCTGGGTAGACCGTAACGGCGAAGAAGTGTAGAAAGAGGCATAAGGTGTGCGGACAAACTCTAAAAAGATGACGGGGTGGACTGACGTAAACGAGATCTCCTCGTGCTATGACAGCTCTCCGCAGAAACAAACAGGGGGCTTAACAAGATTCCTCGTTTGCGGGAGAAATCGGGGAGCAAGCGTTCAAACGATCGGCGTGTAGGTTCTATCGTAGCAAGTGAAGCAAGGCGACTTTGCCTGCTCTCAATCTAATTCATTCGCTATGGCAGAAAAGGGACAGCCGTGTGAGGCTGATGATCAAACCCAGCACTCACGTTCAAGCTGCTGGCGCATGGTCAAGCTGGCAATAGGGGCGACTGTAGCTCAACGGTAGCTCCAGTGCATAGCTTTCTAGTAGCTGAGAGTCACTGAGAATACGCTCAGTAGCGCCATCAAACACGATACTGCCCTGGCTGAGCACAACGGTACGATCGCACAATTCCAGCGCTAAATCCAAATCGTGGGTAGCGATCAACTGCGTCAGCGGCAGGCTATCTAACAGATAAATGAGTTCGCGGCGACAACGGGGATCAAGTTGAGCGGACGGTTCGTCCAGAATCAGTACTTGCGGCTGCATGGCGAGAACGCCTGCGATCGCCACCCGCTTCTTCTCACCGCCTGATAAGTTATTGGCATTTCGAGGTCCATAGTACGTCGGGTCTAAGCACACTGCTTTCATTGCCGCTGCGGCTCGATGTTCCAACTCATGTCCCTTGATACCCTGATTGAGCGGACCAAACGTCACATCTTCCCAGACAGTTGGCATAAACAACTGATCATCTGGATTTTGAAAGACCAGACCCACAAAGTTACGAATGGCTTTCAAATTTTGGGGTTCCATCGCCAGTTCACCCACCACGATCGCGCCTGTTTGAGGGAGCAAAAGACCGTTAAAGTGCAGCAACAGCGTCGATTTACCAGAGCCATTTGCCCCTACGAGAGCGACTCGTTCAGTTGCCTTGATCGAAAGATTGATCGCCTTCAACGCCTGCGTTTCGTCAGGATAGGCATAGCTCAAATTACGGATGTCAATGGGATTATGGTGCATGTATGCCGCAAATTAAACTATTAAGCAGCTTAAACGATCGAAAAGAGATAAACACCCTGCCCTAGCAGCGTTAAAACGACAGTGAGCGTTAAAGCAATCACATCACGACGATCGCCGGACGCTGAAGTTGTTGCAGGCGGCAAGCCCTCGTAACCACGAGACAGCATCGCCTGATGCACCCGCTCACCTCGCTCCAGGGTACGGATAAATAAAGAGCCAAACATGTTGCCAATCACCAGTCGCTGCCAGCGCTGATTCCCCATTAAGTTGCGGGACAGTGCCGCTCGCTGCATCGACTGAAACTCCCCGACCAGAACGGCAACGTAACGGTACATTGAAGCTAAAATCGCTACCAACAGCGGCGGCATTCGTAACACGGTCAGCGCGTGGAGCAGCTCTGGCACTGAGGTCGTCAGCACCAAAAGATTGGCTACCAACAGTGACAGCAGCGCTTTAGTCGCCACACTGCCCAACACCCATAGCCCCTCTGTCGTGATCTGTAGCCAGCCCCAATGCCATAGCACGACACCACCACCACGGAACAGAGTGCCCAGCAAAACAACACTGATAAACACTGATTCGACCGCCACCCGCTTGAAGAGAACCGACAGCGTAGCGCGGCTAAGCAAAACGATCGTACCAACACCAACCATGTAGATTGCCCAAGTCCACCAGCGTCCGTTGGGTGTGAGGGCGATCGCAAACAGCAGCAGCAGCGTACACAAAACGCGAGTTTTGGGCACAAGCTTATGCCAGGGCGAATCTTGCTGGCTATCAACGTCGAGATGAAAGGCACCAATGTGCAAAAGCATCCATGCCGTCCTTCAGGTGAAATAGCGCCGACAGCAAATCATTACTTTTCTGAAAGCGAATCTTCCGGGGGAAGACCAGGCTTACGCACCAACAGCTTTCCTGCTCCCCATGCAAGCCCAAAGGTCACTAGCGTTCCGGCTAAACCTGCAAGGGGCGTAGCAATCTGCTCAGGCACTCCTCTAACGGCATACTCGTCAAAAAGGGCATAGAACGGTAGTTTCTGAGCAGGCTGCTCTTCCAGCGCCTTCTCGCCAAATTTGAGGTCTTCAGAAACGCGATCAAGACCATCGGGATCTTTACTGGCGAACGGCGACAAAAAAATTGCAATTAGAAGCGCAATACCTAAGCCAGTCACGATAAAAGCGCGATTGCGCTGCTGATAGAGAGGGCTGCTCATAACGGACAAACCTTATTACCTTTGAGATGTTGAGTGTCTGATCGAGTTACTTAACGAGGTAAGAGTGATTCTGAAGCCAACGATCGCGCTCTACGTGGTGGATCGTAGAGTAAGTCAGGACGCGATCGCCAGATGAAGCTAACCGTTGTTACAGAAATGATCGCCTCACCGATCCCAATCAGGACGTGCCAAAATGTCATCGCTGTCAGAGCCACAGCAAATGGCACAGTACCAGACAAGGCAAGTTGGATTGCAGTCGCAATTGCAGCCACGACAACACTGACCCAAGCGGCGATCGCGACTGCAATCATTGTCTTGCCCACAGAGTTCCGTCCCAGCGCAAAGCGAATCGATCGATACAGATAGTAACCGCCAAAGGTGCCAATCAGCCCCATGTTAAAGACGTTTGCACCAAGAACAGTCAAGCCGCCATCCTGAAACAGACTTGCTTGAACGAAAAACACGACCGCCATGACGAGTGATCCTGCCCATGGTCCCAGCAGCGCACCCGCCAGCGTACCGCCTAGCAAGTGCCCTGACGTGCCACCGGGAATGGGAAAATTGATCATCTGAGCGGCAAAAATGAATGCAGCACAAACACCCATCAAGGGTACCGCCCGATCCTTATATTCAGATTGCACCCGCTGGAGCGACACTGCGATCAAGGCGATCGCCATCACCCAGGTCACCAAACTAACTGGCAGGCTCAGAAATCCGTCTGGAATATGCAGAGCCAAGTGATAGGGCATGACCGATCGCCATAGTTGGGCAGGCAATCGATAGAGATATGGAGAACCAGCTTCGACTATCATCAAAACAATATCCTCTTAGTAGTAGAAAATTGAATAGCCAGACAGTCTAGAGCAACCCAGCCAGCCAAGAGCCGTCAGCGAGTCAGACCACGTAAGCCAGACACAATACTTTCCAACAAATACAGCTAAGAATTCAATCCTCCACGGGGGCATCTGTGAAAAGAGCGCCGCCAAAATCTAACCATGAGCACTGCTGCACAAAAGATTTGTGTTGGGATAAGGTCTTAGCTGGTGGATACCGAAACTGCATTCCAACCAATTTGCCGTTTCCTCTAGACTTAAAGAATGTTTGTAAGCTACGATTGTAGACTGTGAGTTTTCGCCAAATCTATGCACGCCCAAGAAATTATCCGCTCCATTGAAGCGGAGCAAATGAAGTCAAATTTGCCGACTCTCTACATTGGCGACACGGTTAAAGTCGGTGTCATCATTCAAGAGGGCGGTAAAGAACGAACACAGCCTTACGAGGGCGTGATCATCGCTCGTCGCGGCGCTGGCATCAATCAAAACATCACGGTTCGCAAGACCTTTCAGGGCGTTGGTGTAGAGCGGGTCTTCTTGATCCATTCGCCTCGTATCGAAAGCATTAAAGTGCTGCGTCGAGCGAAGGTACGTCGCGCCAAGCTTTACTACCTACGCGATCGTATTGGTAAAGCAACTCGTCTGAAGCAACGGTTTGACCGCCCTCTTCAGTAAATTGCAGCTCTTGGTGGTTGGCGGCGAATCTGTTCAATCAGTTGTCTTGCCCCAATCACTAAAAACGTGCAGTCAACTGATAGACTGAGAATGCTAACGTTAGCGATCGGAGCACGAGCGCTCTTAGTTCAGTTGGTAGAACGCAGGTCTCCAAAACCTGATGTCGGGGGTTCAAGTCCTCCAGGGCGCGCTTACTCAACGGCAAAAACAGTGCCATGCAAGATCAACTGTAAGGCACCTCTGCGTCACTTTGACAATTGTCGTTAGGTGCCTTGTCGGTCTAGGCGTGATTGCTCAGCGCAGGTTTCTTGCAACAGCGCAAACCTCTAGTGAAACTGAGCTACATTGGTAGAGCGATCGCCACCTTTTAACTAATCCTAGCGCCCACCCAGGTGTAGGAGAGTGATACATCAAAGCTGCACTGAATGAGAGGGGATGAAGCCATGGCGAAAAAGGACGAAATTGAGTTACAGGAAGCAAAGCCAGGATTTGCGGTTTCAACCTTTTTGCAAGAAACGAAGGATGAGCTGGATAAGGTTGTCTGGCCCAGCCGCCAGCAGCTAATCAGCGAGTCGATCGCTGTCATTTTGATGGTGATCCTTTCCGCAACATTGATTTATCTCATTGATAATTTATTTGCTTGGGGATCTAAGCAGGTGTTTGGATGACTTTTGCAAGGGACGAATCTCAACAAAACTTGGCGCAAATTGACGCTGAGGAGGCTTCGGACGAAGCGTCCTCTCAAAACGGTCGCTGGTATGCTGTTCAGGTCGCTTCCGGCTGCGAGAAACGCGTCAAGGCTAACCTGGAACAGCGTATTGAGACGTTAGATGTTGCCAATCGCATCTTCCAGATTGAAATTCCTCAGACTCCAGCAATCAAGCTTCGCAAGGACGGTAGCCGTCAGAACACAGAAGAAAAAGTATTTCCTGGCTATGTGCTTGTCAACATGCTGATGGATGATGATACATGGCAGGTGGTTAAAAACACGCCCAATGTGATCAACTTTGTGGGCGCTGAGCAAAAGCGTCGATACGGTCGCGGGCGAGGACACGTGAAACCCTTGCCGCTGGGCAATGCAGAAGTTGAGCGCATCTTTAAGCAAGCTCAAGAACAGGAACCCGTTGTCAAGATTGACATGGCTCCCGGCGACAAGATTTTGGTGCTTTCTGGTCCCTTTAAGGACTTTGAAGGTGAGGTGATCGAGGTCAGTCCTGAACGCAGTAAACTCAAGGCGCTGCTTTCCATTTTTGGGCGAGACACACCGGTGGAGTTGGAGTTTAATCAGATTCAGAAAGAGAGCTAGTAGAGTCAATGGCAAAGAAAGTTGCTGCAGTCATTAAGTTGGCAATCACCGCTGGAAAAGCAAACCCAGCCCCTCCAATCGGTCCTGCGCTTGGTCAGCATGGGGTCAATATCATGATGTTCTGTAAAGAATATAATGCTAGAACGGCTGATCAGGCAGGCATGGTTGTACCGGTCGAAATTTCGGTTTATGAAGACCGCAGTTTTACGTTTATCCTTAAAACACCCCCTGCGTCAAAGTTGATTGCCAAAGCGGCAGGTATCGAGCGTGGTTCTGGCGAGGCAAATCGTAAGAAGGTGGGTTCTATTACTCGTTCTCAGCTGCAGGAAATTGCTCAGGCGAAATTGCCTGACTTGAATGCAAACGATATCGAGGCAGCGATGCGGATTGTTGAGGGTACTGCCCGTAATATGGGTGTAACCGTTAAAGAGTAGAGTATTGAGCGATCGGAGCTAAAGCGCTAAGCCTAAAGCTCAGATGCTAAACGCTCTAGTCTAAGCTTTCTGACTTAGCTCAGATAGCTAACTTGTAAACCAATAGCGGGGAAGAGGCAACGCTTCGTTAATACCCCAGGAGAACCGATGGCAAAAGTATCTCGAAGACTGCAAGAACTGCAAAAGAAAGTTGAGGAGCGCCCTTACGAACCGTTAGAGGCGTTAAATCTGCTTAGGGAAACAGCAACCGCCAAATTTGCCGAATCGGCAGAAGCGCACATTCGTTTAGGCATTGATCCCAAGTACGCTGATCAACAGTTGAGAACAACTGTCGCCTTACCCAAGGGTACAGGACAGTCTATTCGCGTTGCTGTGATTGCTCGCGGTGAGAAAGTGACCGAGGCAACCAATGCAGGCGCAGATTTGGCTGGCTCAGAAGAACTAATCGCTGAGATTCAGAAGGGGTCGATGGACTTTGATTTGCTCATCGCCACGCCAGATATGATGCCCCAAGTAGCAAAGCTAGGTAAGCTGCTGGGTCCACGTGGTTTGATGCCATCGCCCAAAGGTGGGACGGTCACGTTTGATTTGCCTCAAGCGATCGCCGAATTCAAAGCAGGTAAGCTAGAGTTTCGGGCAGATAAGACAGGCATTGTTCACGTCATGTTTGGCAAGGCAACGTTCCCAGCGGCTGACCTACTGGTCAATTTGAAGGCGCTGCAAGAGACGATCGATCGCAACCGACCTTCTGGTGCCAAGGGTCGCTACTGGCGCACAGTCTACGTTTCTGCCACAATGGGACCTTCGATTGAAGTCGATGTTAGCTTGCTACGAGACTTAAAGTTTGGAGAAGCGGCATAAAACTTTCGTTGTGAGCCGTTAGTTGTTAAACTGATGGATTCAGTGGCTTAAACATTGCAGACCGCTACAGTCGTAACACCATTACCCTAATTACGAAAAGTCCGCCACCAATACCTTAATAGCAAAGCCAGAGACAGCAGGCGCTTAGAAGCTTAATTTCCTGCTTAGGTTTTCGTTTTGTAGTTTTTTATGACATGTCACTTTGTTCGACGTGCTTGAAAAATCTACAGCGTAACCCCGGCTTTTTGTCCGGGGTTTTTTAATTCTAGCTTTGTCGCTTTAAGACTGATGCGCAACGCTGGATAGTACAACCACCCATTTAAAGGAGGTGAGATACATGGGTAGAACATTAGAGGGTAAGAAGGCGATCGTCGCTGAGCTCAAAGAAACGTTGAGTACATCCCAACTGGCAGTTTTAATTAACTATCAGGGTCTGACGGTTGCCGAAATTACAGACCTACGGAAACGGCTTTTGCCAACTGGTGCAACCTGTAAGGTCACTAAAAATACCTTGATGCGAATTGCTGTCGAAGGCAACCCAACGTGGGAGCCAATGACGAGTTTGCTATCAGAATCAACGGCATTTTTGCTGATCAAAGATGATGTTGCCGGAGCGTTGAAAGCGTACCAGGATTTCCAAAAAGCCACCAAGAAGACAGAGCTTCGCGGTGGCGTAATGGAAGGACGAGCGTTAACTGAAGCCGATGTCAAGGCGATCGCTGACCTCCCATCGAAGGAGCAGCTCATCGCGCAAATCGCTGGAGCGATCAATGGCGTAGCAGCGAAATTGGCGATCGGGATCAACCAAGTGCCCTCATCTTTGGCTCGTGCGATTCAAGCAGTTGCCGACAAAGACAAAGAAGCTGCTTGAAGCAGTTTTTAGTGATCAGCTTTTAGTTTTTAGACCATGATTTCTAACACTAAAAGCTAACGACCAACAACCAAGAACCAACAACTTAGGAGACAACAAATGTCTGTAACAACCGATGAAATTTTGGAAAAGCTAAAAACGCTATCACTACTGGAAGCGTCGGAACTAGTGAAGCAAATTGAGGAAGCTTTTGGCGTTAGTGCCGCGGCTCCAGCAGGCGGTATGATGATGGCGGCTCCGGGTGCGGCAGCGGCTCCGGCTGAAGAAGTTGAAGAACAGACTGAGTTCGATGTCGTGTTGGAAGAGTATCCGGCTGACAAGAAGATCTCAATTCTGAAGGTCGTGCGGACGCTGACAGGTTTGGGACTAAAAGAGGCAAAAGACCTTGTGGAAGCAGCACCCAAAGCGGTTAAGGAAGGCGTTGCCAAAAGTGATGCCGAAGATGCCAAAAAGCAGTTGGAAGAAGCTGGCGCGAAAGTAGCGATTAAGTAAAAGCAGCGAAAATATTATGTTTTCGTGAGGAAGTTACGCATAACGTCCCTACGAACACACAACATTTCAATGCAAAAGGGGGGACATTCAATGTCTCCCCTTTTTTGTACATCTCGCGTTTGCAGATTGGCTCAAGCTTGATCGCTCAAAGAATGTAGAGCAATAAGAAAAGGAAAATCCAAACGACATCAACAAAGTGCCAGTAAATTTCAGCGGCTTCAACGCCAAAATGCTTTTCGTTGCTGTAATGACCTTGCTTGAGCGATCGCCATAGCACTGCCAAGATGAGCACCAGTCCAAAGGCTACGTGTAAACCGTGAAAACCAGTCAGGACATAGAACGTACTGGCAAACAGATTTGTCTTCAGCCCAAACTCTAGGTGGAAATATTCGTATAGCTGACCCACCAGAAAGATGGCTCCCATTGCAGCCGTGATCGCAAACCACTTCTGCAAGCCCTTCACGTCGTTCTTCTTGATAGCAGTATCCGCATTGTGAATGATAAAACTGCTAGAAATCAGAATGATGGTGTTGATCCCTGGCAGCAATAGCTCTAGCTTTGGTGTGCCTTCAGGGGGCCAACTTGGGGCGACGGAACGGAACGTCAAATAGGCTGTAAAAAGCCCCAGGAAAATCATCGCTTCCGCGATTAAAAAAATAGTGATGCCAAAGAGACGATAGTCGTGGTGCTCAGTGTGATGAGCGACAACTTCGGTTTCGGTATGGTGATGATTAAGAATCGTTTTAGTCGAGTCGAGAGTGGAGCCTGTCATAGTAAAGAGTCGTTGATTGTTGGTTTTTAGCCGTTAGCCCTTCGTTTTCTTTACAGTCTGAGGGCGATCACTCATGACGATCGTCTTGAGACACCGCTACAGCCGGATCAGGTTCAGCTCTCAGCACTGAATTGGGACCCGCTGCCAGCACCGGATCTTGCGAGTCAGAAAACGGTACATCAACGGGAGTCGCACGATCGCCAAACCCGTAGTCATAAGGACCTGTTGCCAAGACTGGATCGGCTGCAAAGTTTTCGACAGGTGGTGGCGAACTGGTCATCCACTCTAGCGTTAGCCCTTTCCACGGGTTATCGCCCGCTTTCGGTCCATACATCCAGCTCCAAATTGCGTTGACGATGAAGGGAATCGTCGAAACAGCCAGAATGTAGGCACCGATCGAGCAAATGAGGTTCAGGAACGCGAATCTGGGTTCGTATTCCGCAATCCGGCGATTCATGCCCTCCAGCCCTAACTTGTGCATGGGCAAGAACGCCAGGTTGAAGCCAATCAGATTCAGCCAAAAGTGAACCTGTCCCCAGGTTTCGTTCAGCATACGTCCGGTCATTTTGGGGAACCAGTGGTAGAACCCGGCGTAAAGACCAAAGACACTGCCGCCGAACAAGACGTAGTGGATGTGCGCCACGATGAAATAGGTATCGTGAACGTGAATGTCAAACGGTACCGCAGCAACCATCACGCCGCTGATGCCACCAATCACGAACATCGATAGAAACCCAAGCGCAAACAGCATGGCACTATTGAGGCGCAGTTTGCCGCCCCAAATCGTCGCCAGCCAACTGAACACTTTGATCCCCGTTGGCACAGCAATGACCATCGTCGTGATCATAAAGAACATCCGCAACCAGGGTGGAGTGCCACTGGTAAACATATGGTGTGCCCAGACAATTAGCCCCAAGAAGCAAATAGCAAGGCTGGAATAGGCGATCGCCTTGTAGCCAAAAATCGGCTTACGGGCATGTACGGGCAGAATCTCAGAGATCATGCCAAAGACAGGCAGGATCATGATGTAAACCGCCGGATGCGAGTAAAACCAGAACATGTGCTGGTAGACGATCGGGTTGCCACCACCTGTTGGATTGAAAAATGACGTACCTACCAGCAAGTCGAACGCAAGCAAAATCAGTGCGCCAGCGAGTACAGGAGTCGCTAAGAGCGCCAGTGTCGAGGTTGCCAGCATTGCCCAGCAAAACAACGGCATCTGGTTGAACCCCATGCCCGCGATCCGCATCTTGAAAATGGTTGCGATAAAATTAATCGCTGCCAGAATTGACGATGTACCCAGTATCAAGACGCTCAGAATCCAGATTGCCTCGCCTGCCTGATCGGTTACCAGACTTAGCGGTGGATAGGATGTCCAGCCAGCACCGGGCGCACCCACAAAAAAACTGCAAAGTAATAAGATGCCCGCAGGAGGAATCATCCAAAAGGCAAGGGCGTTTAGCCTTGGAAACGCCATATCCCGTGCCCCAATCAGCAGTGGCACCAGGTAGTTGCCAAAGCCACCCGTTGTCGCAGGCACAATCCACAGGAAGATCATCACTGTGGCATGAACTGTAAAGAGACTGTTGTAAACCTCTCGACTGACGAAGTCTACTTCAGGGGTTGCCAGTTCTGTACGAACAGCGGTTGCTAGAGCGCCGCCAATCAGGTAAAAAACAAACGTCGTAACCAGGTATTGAATTCCAATTACCTTGTGGTCTGTACTGAAGCTAAAGTAAGTCCGCCAGTTTTGCTCATTCGGCTCGGCACCATGAGCAGGAAGGTTGGCGGTTTCTTGTAGCTGTGCTTGGGTCATAAGAATAAATCCATTGCGATCGGCTCATCGCTTGTTGCTTTTTCAGGTAATGGCGCTAACCCCTCGATCGACGATTAGCTTGCGGAAGACGCGTGTTCAGACGGAGAGTGGAGCTGGTGTAGCAGGCTGGGATCAATACCGATGCGATCGGCATAGGGAGCCAAGAACTCATCAGGCGTTTTGTCAGCAGGGTTGAGCGCGATCGTCTGCTCCAGTCCTTCGGCACTGGCAACCTTCTGCTCGTTAACCCAAGCATCAAAGTCAGCGGGCGATTCCGCAATCACTTTCGTTCGCATAGCACCGTGATACGGACCACAGAGTTCAGCACAGATAACGGGATACTCCCCAATGCGGTTAGGTGTGAATCGAAGTTCAGTCGGTTGACCAGGTACTGCATCTTGCTTCAACCGAAACTCTGGCACCCAAAACGCGTGCAGCACGTCACTGGCAGAAATATTCAGCAGCACGTCGCGCCCGACTGGAACATGAAGCTCACCTGCGACTACCCCACTATCAGGGTAGGTAAAAATCCAAGCATACTGCAGACCATTTGCCTGAATCACAAAGGGTTGGAGGGGGTTCTGCTGAGGCATCGCTCCCACACCGGGAGTCGTTGCTGTCCGCGAACCATCTTCGTTAGTGGTCACGCCACCGGGGATCGCTGCTTCAGCCTGAGGTGTCTCTGTTGAAGCTGCTACTAGCGTGTCATCAGTGGAGCCAGACGGCAAAGGCGCTGCGATCGCGGCACCAGACATCGCCATTTGATGCGTTGGCTGCCCATGCGCGACGGAATGCTCCATTGGGTTTAAGCCACCGATCTGGGTGTAAACCTCGAAGCTGTAGATCGCCAAGCCTAAAACAATGACCGCTGGAATCGATGTCCAAAGAATCTCTAGCGGAATATTGCCATGAACGGGCGACCCATCTGTTTCATCACCTGGCTGACGGCGAAATTTGAATACCGCTACCAGAATTACGCCCATCACGAGCAAAAAGAGACCTGTACCGATCGTCATCATCGTGTCAAACAGCCCATCAATCAGGGGGGCTGCTTCGGACGCTTCGACAGGCATCAAACCGTGGTTTTGACCGACCCAGACACTAACAAGAGTCAGTAGGATGCCAGCTAGCATCGTGGTAATGGAGCTTGGGATATTCACAATTCAAGTTCGCCTAAACAATAGCGATCGCAAGAGAGAAGCCACCGTTCGGAAGGAACAGAATGAGTCTCAAGAAAGGGCAGACGGTAGGAAGCAGCTTGCTGCCTCTATAGATCGTTAGATCTGCCTCTCTACAAGGTAAAGCAGTGCCCTCAAAAATGGAGCGGTTATTGACTATCCTTATAGATTTCTTCAGGATTGCTGTTGGTTTGCAACGCATTCCCAATTTAGTGAGCTAGTGGAGCGGCTCCAGCACCAAGAAAAGCGCAGAGTCACGTACACCAATTTGAGCACATTCAGGACACCGTCTAAGCCACTGCTCTATTCTGTCTAAGCCACTGCTCTATTCTGTCTAAGCCACTGCTTTATTCTGTCTAAGCCACTGCTCTATTCTATAGTCTGGTTTTCTGCAACGGTGGTGGTGCAAACGCGACGTAATCCAAAGAAATTCCAAAGGGGTTAGGGCAAACGTAACAGCCTCATTAAAGTAAGAGCAAAAGGCGAAACAAACCCGCATTTGAGAATGTAGTGCTAGGTTTGGAGTGTATAGTCACTCTTGAGTTTCATTTCGCCGCGTTGAACTTGTGATTTTCAAGGATAAGCCGATGGCTGATGCTATCTTCCATCAATCTGCTGTTGAGTCATCTCGACCCCGATCGCGGGTGAGCCGCTTTGCCCTGGCGATGGCGGCAGAAACGCTGTTTCTTATGGCTCTGGGTAGTGCTACGCGCGTCATGAACGCGGGTCTTGCCTGCCCTGACTGGCCCCTTTGCTACGGCGAACTGGTACCCCGACAGCAAATGAATTTTCAGGTTTTTTTGGAGTGGTTTCACCGCTTAACGGCATCGTCAATGGGCTTATTTGCGATCGCCCTTGCAGCCACTGCCTGGTGGTACCGTCGCTCATTACCTGGCTGGACACCCTGGGCAACCACGTTTGCGTTAGTACTGGTCGTTACTCAGGGGCTGCTCGGTGCGCTGACTGTTACCGAACTACTCCGTTTTGATATCGTCACTGCTCATCTGGGAACGGCGCTCCTCTTTTTTGTGACGCTACTGGCGATCGGCGTTGCCCTCATGCCTTACCAGGGGATGGGCACGGCTGGTAAGCTGCCCTGGGTTGGTCTCTCGGCGGCACTCCTGGTCTATGTACAAAGTATTCTGGGTGCGTTGGTGGCATCCCGGTGGGCGCTACATCAATGCCTCAATGATTCTGGTCTGTGTCTGGTGATGCATAGCCATCTTGCAGGCGTAGTACCACCGACGCTGGCAACGCTAACGCTGGTTTTTTTAGCATGGCGAACTCCAGCACTCCATCCCACATTGCGGAAGCTGGCAAGCGTAGCCAGCGGCTTAGTGCTACTTCAAATTCTTTTGGGAGTGGCGACGTTTAAGCTAAGGCTGCAAGTGGAGCCACTGACTGTCTCGCATCAGGCGATCGGCGCTGCGTTACTGGGCACGTTGGTCACGTTTACAGTATTGGCACTGCGTGACGGATCGTCAGTTGTCGTTGATGAATCGTCCTCCGCGTCGGTACCCTCGGCGATCGCTGATACGTTCCCCAGCGATCGCACCAATGGGCAACCTGCCTGACTTGACTTGAGGTTGATGGAGTGGGATCAAGCGAACGAGGCTCTGTCAAACCACACGGGTGAGCGTCGCCTCACTTACAACTCCAGTTCTAGTCTGTCTTTATTCAGTTTGTCTTCTTTAGGAAAGGGCGAATGCAAGAAACTGTCTTAACTGGTATTTCCCGCCAACACGAGAACATCTTACAGGTTCTCCAAAGCTACTACCAACTCACCAAGCCTCGCATTATTTTGCTGCTGTTGATTACAACGGCTGGAGGCATGTGGATTGCGGCAGAAGGTGAAGTAAACCCCGTTCTCTTGCTGGTGACATTGTTCAGCGGTGCCTGCGCTGCTGGGGCAGCTAATACCATCAATTGCTTCTACGATCGCGACATCGATTACATCATGGAGCGAACTCGTCATCGCCCCCTGCCGTCGGGACGAATCCAACCACGTGATGCGCTGATTTTTGCGATCGCCCTTGCAACGCTTTCGTTCACGCTGTTGACTGTTTTTGCCAACTTGTTGAGCGCTTGCCTTGCGATGTCCGGTATCGTCTTCTATGTGCTGATTTACACCCATTGGCTCAAGCGGCACAGCACACTTAACATTGTGATTGGGGGTGCTGCTGGGGCGATTCCACCGCTGGTTGGCTGGGCAGCCGTCACGGGTGATTTGAGCTGGGCAGCGTGGGTGCTGTTTGCCATTATCTTTTTTTGGACACCTCCGCACTTCTGGGCACTGGCAGTCTTGATTCGAGAAGACTATGCCAAAGTGGGTGTGCCCATGTTGCCTGTTGTCGTTGGCAATGAACCGACTGCCCGCCAGATTTTCTACTACACGCTGGCATTGATCCCAGTCACCTTGCTGCTTGTTTACCCACTGCATGTGATGGGAACCGTATACGCTGGCATTGCCTTGCTGCTGGGCGGCGTTTTCGTTCAAAAGGCATGGCAGCTTATGCAAACACCGTCCGATTTGGCGGTTGCGCGATCGGTCTTTAAATATTCCATTTTATACCTGATGCTCCTCTGTGCAGGTATGGGACTTGATAGCTTACCCGTCACGCATCACATCACGGATGTGGTTGCGGCGAATGTACACACTCTCATGGGATCGCTGAAAGCTTAGACGACTGCCAAGGAACCGTTATCGCCTGTCCAGCCAGGTGAGAGCGGTAGAGCCGTTACTTGCAATGGCTCTCTTAACAATGAACGCTCGATCGCGTCAACTACGATAGGATGAAAGAGTGTTGAGATTTGTATAGCTTGGGAGGAGTACGATGGCTCCTGCGGTGTTGATTGAAAAGCTGAAGAAACAGTACGGCTCTGTAGAAGCTGTGAAAGATGTCTCACTTCAGATTGAGCCAGGAGAAATTTTTGGTCTTCTGGGACCCAATGGGGCAGGCAAAACGACCACTCTACGCTGTCTCTGTACGTTGGCTGAGCCTGATTCTGGCAGAGTGGAAGTCTCTGGTATTTCAGTCATCGATCAGCCCCGCCTCGCTAGGCAATGTCTGGGCTATATCGCACAGGAAGTAGCGCTAGACAAGGTGCTGACGGGACGCGAGTTGCTTCAACTGCAAGCAGCGCTCTATCATCTTCCTCGCGCGATCGCCAAAGAACGTATCGCCCTTGTCCTCAAGCTATTGGATTTAGAAAGCTACGCCGACAAAAAGACGGGTACTTACTCCGGTGGTCTAAAGAAACGCCTGGATCTGGCAGCCGGATTGCTACATCAACCGCAGGTGTTAGTTTTGGATGAGCCAACCGTTGGGCTGGATATTGAAAGTCGTATTGCGGTTTGGGATTTCCTTCGGGGGCTGCGGGCGGATGGCACTACTGTTCTACTGACCAGCCATTATCTTGAGGAGGTAGACGCACTCGCCGATCGTGTTGCCATTATTGATCAGGGTTCGGTGATTGCGTCTGGTAAGCCCTCAGAGCTAAAGGATCAAGTGGGGGGCGATCGGGTGACGCTTCGCATCCGTGAGTTCTCGCCACCTGAAGAGGCTGAACGGGCAAGAACGCTGCTTCAGTCGCTGCCAGCCGTGCAAGAAATCATTATCAACAGCGCTCAGGGCAACTCGCTTAATCTGGTCGTTCAGCCCCAAAGCGATGCTCTTGCCACCATTCAGCAAGCTCTACAAACCGCTGGATTACCAACCTTCGGCATTGCCCAATCGCGCCCCAGTCTTGATGATGTCTATCTGGCAGCAACTGGACGCACCTTATTGGATGCTGAAATTGCTAGTGCTGGTAGCCGCGACACGAAAGCAGAGCGGAAGCAGGGTATGCGCTGACCAAGATTTACCAGCCAAAACGACTGTATGGGCTAGTTTCACAGCGCAACGCTATTTGCAAGATACTATCTGTAAACGCTGTCCCATGAAACCCTTAAACTTATCTCATTTCTTTAGGATTCAACTCTGTAGTGCCACCTTCATCTTCGCGGTTTAACTTATGAGTACAACCTTTGCACCGTCTGAAACTGAGCTAGACAAACGTACTGAAATTCAACCCAACTCGACGTTTGGCGATTTCTTACAGGAGACAGGAGCACTGACCCGCCGTCTCTTTATTCAACTCCAGCGCCGTCCGTCTACTTTAATTGCAGGTATTATTCAGCCGATTATGTGGCTGGTGCTGTTTGGGGCACTCTTTCAAAATGCGCCACAGGGTCTGTTTGGGACGGATGTCAGCTATGGACAATTTTTGGGCGCAGGCGTAATCGTTTTCACAGCGTTCGGCGGGGCGCTGAATGCTGGACTACCAGTCATGTTCGATCGCGAGTTTGGCTTCCTCAATCGCTTGCTGGTAGCGCCTCTGGCATCGCGGTTTTCGATCGTGATGGCATCTGCCATTTTTATTACAACGTTGAGCCTGATTCAGACCGGTGCGATCGTTACGATGAGTGCCTTACTGGGAGCAGGCTTGCCAAATGCGTTGGGTCTGGGATTGGTCGGTTTGATTGTCTTGCTGCTGGTGTTGGGTGTCACAGCCTTGAGTTTAGGGCTTTCCTTCTCCTTGCCTGGTCATATTGAACTCATCGCCGTGATTTTTGTCACGAACCTGCCGCTACTCTTTGCCAGCACTGCATTGGTGCCCCTATCGTTTATGCCGCTGTGGTTGCAGTGGGTCGCAACGCTCAATCCCTTAAGCTACGCGATCGAACCCATTCGCTACGTTTATCTGCATAGTGACTGGTCGCTGAGCAGTGTCGTCATGCAGGCTCCCTGGGGTTCTGTCACACTGGGAGCCGCTCTACTGTTGCTGCTTAGCTTTGATGTTGTGGCGCTAATCATCATTCAGCCAAGACTCCGTCAGACGCTAGCTTAACGATTCGGCAGAGACTTCTGAACACATTTAGGACTTACGCAGAAACCGGGTTTCTTTACGAAAAGCTGTCGTTTGAGCCTACCAATTGTGTCAAGAAAGCCGGTTTCTCTCACCGTGCGTAAGTCTTAACATTGTTATTCTAAACACATTGCTAGAACGGCTTTTGAGTTGAGTGCTAAAATACTTTTGGAGTCAGGGAGCATTCTGCTAACCAGCAACGTCTTGGCTAGAGATTAGTACGGCAGCTTTCAGATGATGTTTCGGGTAGAGAACGTTTTATGACTACAACAATGAGAATGTCAACAGTATTCGCATGTAGGCTTACCCAGTTCACTTTCGGTTTTGCGGCGGCGATCGGGTTGATGACGGGGCTTTCTCACTCAGCTTCGGCTCAGCAAGAAGGTGTGGCTCAACCGCAAGAAATTTTTCAGGATGGGCAAACCCGCGATCCCTTTTCGGGTCGGGGTAGCGACCAGTCTGGTGGCGTAATGGACTTAGTGCATCGGGCAATGCAAGCAGGCTCCACCAGCAACGAAGACTTTTATAACCAGCAGAAAGAGAATCTCGATTCAGCAGCAGCAGATTTTCGGGCGGCACAGCAACAGCGTTTGAATAGTCCGCAGACTACCCCCGCAACGGCTCAAGGCACGGTCGCTCCCACGAAATAGCCTTGATGATTGTGCTGATGGTCGCGTCAAAGCTGGAAGCGTCGTTAAAGTGCGCCTTGCTTTAGTCTTTCCAAAAAGTCTTTACGTCGTCTCCTGCTTCACCTCTACTTTGCAGATAGTGGCTTAAACTCGTAGGCTGTCTGGCTTCCGACTGCCACTGGAACGATCGTCACTAAGAGTACGCTACCCTGGCGATCGCCCGATGGTAAAAAGCGCACAGGAGTAGTTGCACCATGTGCCGCAAACGTGGTTTGAGATAGCACTCTTTTAATGCCCGTACGACTGGGATCGACTCGTATGGCAGCGATGAGAGCTTGAGTCGCATCATATGCCAGAGCAGTGCGCCAGCTAACGGAAGCATCAAGCCCCCAGAGTTGGCTCGATTGTCGTTGGAAGAGAGACTGAGCAAGATCAGCAGGAACCGCGACAGTTGTACCGACGGCATCCTTGCCAGCCACTTTGAGTATTTTTACGGTCGAGATACTGTCACCAGCAAGCACTTTGAGGCGACGGTGGTTTAGCTGCACAATCTGGATCGCCTGATCAGAAACGGTATTGTCTGATGCCAGCATGATGACTTCGGCACCCTTAGCGATCGCGGTTTCAACGCTATCAGCCGCATCAAAATCGGGGCGGGAGAAGTCAAACTCATTCATCAACTCCACACCATTGTAAAATAGAGCGTTTTTGAACTCGGTTTTGAGCGACACGCTGTACGCGCTGGCAGCGTTGAAAAAGACCACCACCTTACGCTTTTTCAGGCTATTGAGCATATAGGTGCTTAGCACTTTGGCAGTGAGGCGATCGCTGGGCATCGTGCGGAAAATGTAGTCGCCAAAACTGGATAATTGCACCGCAGAACTGAGTGGCGATACCATCACTAACTGATTTGCCTGATAGACAGAGGCGGCAGACAGCGACGTGTCACTAATGCCATGTCCAATCACACCTAGAACGTCTGATTGGCTTGCCAGAACGGTCGCTAACTGTTGAGCCGTATCGGGCTGGTTGTCATCGTTGGCAATGACGACCTTCAAACGGATGCCATTAATGCCACCAGCCCGATTCAACTCGTCCTGCGCCTTGGCAACCCCTCTCAGAATTTCGAGCGCCGAGCCAAAGGTATCACCCAGTGGTACAGCAACCGCGATTTTGTAGGACGTTTCAGTGCCGATACGTGCGTTGTTGAGGTAAATCAAGGTTTCGGGATCGCCCTGATTGCTCTGACGTGCTGCCTCCAGCGCCACAACTGCCTTCGTATATTCTCCAGCAGCAAGCCGCTCAACGCCTTCTTGCTTTTTGGGGTTGACTTGCCAGCGGCTTAGCAGCGTTTCACCCGCACTGATACGATCGAGCACCAGGCTCTGCGTTGGCTTCGGCGCTGAGTCAGATCGTGAGGGCACTACAGCAGAAGGCAGTAACCCACGTACCAGAGCAGTCAGAGCAAGAGCAGCCACGATCGCGCTACCCACGATCGTCAGCAGTTTAGTACGGTTGAAACGAGGATGAGGGCGTTGCTTTGAATGCTCCACTTGAAACTGAGTTTGGAGTAGTGGAGTCATGGTGAGCGGGCTTGCTGCTGCACGACCGAGAAAATTAGCGGTGCGGCGATTGGCAGGTGCGCTACCAGAAATAACCTGCTGTAGTGCTTGCCGTGCCTCTAAAGCGGACTGGTAGCGATGGATGTAGTGATAACAAATCATCCTGTCCAGGAAGGTTGCCAGCGACTCACCTACCTGTGCCTGGTCTCGCCAAATGATTTCAGATGTGTTGAAGTCTTGCGGTAGCTGCGATGGACGCATCCCCGTCAGGGTCTGAATGGCGACCATACCCAATGAATAGAGGTCGCTGCTGAACTGCGGTCTGCCCAGACATTGCTCACTAGCGCCATAGCCAGACGTGTAAATCGGGATGCTCAGGCTGGTCTCACCCGTGGCTTCAGCGATCGTGTTGCCCAGCGTTTTCACGGCACCAAAGTCAATCAAGACAAGCTTGTCATCGCGATCGCGGCGAATCAAATTTTCAGGTTTGATATCTCGATGGATCACCCCTTGAGCATGGACGAACTCCAAAACGCCCAAAACATCCTCTAATAGCCTGATCACCTGGCTCTCAGAAAAGTGGACACCTTCAGTCAGCTCATCACTAACAGGATGACCCTCCACAAACTCCTGCACCAGATAAAACTCTTGATTCTCTTCAAAGTAAGCAAGCAGTTGCGGAATCTGGTCGTGCCTGCCCAATCGCTCTAACGTCTCTGCCTCTGTTTGAAAAAGCCGCCGCACTTGCAGAAGCACAGAGGCATTGGAGCTAGCGAACGTGAGATGCTTCAGTACACAGCGTGGGTTCCCAGGACGTTGAGTGTCTTCGGCAACGTAAGTATGACCAAAGCCTCCTGCTCCCAGGACATTGATAATTTTGTAGCGCGCACCGATGAGTTCGCCCAGCATTGCAGTCACAGCTAGCGGTAACTTCGCCACCTATACAGGCGAAATCACTTTCTAATGACTCTACCGTGATGCCGCTGATCCTGCCAGGGGAAATCTAAGCAGACACAACACAAAACCTGTCACACTTGAGACAGCAACCTTTTACGCTCTGCCTGCTGACTATCCTGGTGCAGAACTTGGCGTGTAGAATTCAGGAGTCAGAAGTCAGCTTCTAGAGCGACTTATCCCTTTTGACTCCTGGTATAGATGTGTTAAAGACTGTTCAAGTAGCTAAGCAGGTCTGCCATTTCCTGAGCGCTTGGCTGAAACTGAGGCATTGGCGGCGTTTTCCCACTGGTTACTTGATGGATAATGCCGACCTTGGACTTACGGCTAGAAACTTCTCGTAGGCTTGGACCAACCCATCCATTCGCTTCAGTCCCATGACAGCCAGCGCAGTTCATGAGAAAAATGGCATGTCCCTGTATAGAATCACCTTGATGTGACATGACATCGCGCACGTAAGGTGAAGAGGCGCTCAACTGATAGATTCCTAGAACAGCTAGGAACACAGCAAAAAACGTTGCCAGAACGACCAGGGCAATCCGCTGAATGGAACTTTCGTGATTAAGAAGCTGGTTATCCAAAAGTTGTGCAAAAGAGCGCCTGTGGGCAAGTGTGTAGCGATAAAGATTTCGATCGATTCACTCTTATACTTTAAAGCCTCTTTAGATAACTTTGCAATTCTCTCATGCTTCAGGAAAGGAACGAAGCGATCGACGGACATCTTCGTCAGCGACTCTTTGGCTGTGCTCAGGGTTCAGACGACGCAACTTCTTTCAAGTTAGGAGTTGTACAGAAATAACAGCATGGTCTGTAGCTGTCAGCCGTTAGCGAAAAGCTGATCGCTGATTCAAAAGCGTGCAGTTATTTTTATACCAATTCAACGTGGAGCAGCCTTAGAGGTAGGGTGTGTTAGCGAAGCGTAACGCACCGCATCCCTAGCAATGATGCGTTTTGCTGCCGCCAACGCATCCTACGATCATGTGCATCTTCAAATGAATGCGGCAAATGAATGCGGTATTGGCAAGCTCTGATCTTAATGTCGATACCACTTTGAGCGAAAAAACTCACTGTATGCGCTGCGTTTTGTCGTTGAACCTAGTACCATAGGCACAGAGCATATCGTTCACGTCAGAGTTGCTGGACTCAAAAGGAGATTTAACTTGGTAGAGCCACTTCTTTCAGGTATTGTGCTTGGATTAATCCCGATTACCCTTGCTGGGCTGTTTGTCGCCGCATATTTGCAGTACAAGCGTGGCAATCAGTTAGGTCTTTAGATTTTCCAACCATTCTTACTACTAAAAAAGTCTAGTGGATTGCTAGGCTTTTTTTAGTCATCTGATGCGGCGATTGATTAAGCGATCGTCCACTGACTTGCAGTGACCCACGCAATGCCATTACAGCCTTAATGCCCGTCTGCTCCGATGGCGCTCCCATCAATCAGGGTGCCGTCAAGCAATCTCAAATTCGACACCATAGCTCTCTAATAAATTGCAGGTGTCATGGTCAACCAGGTTGGTATCACTCAGTTCAAGGTTGTAGAAGTCTACCCAGGCATCGTCAAAATAGGGACCAGCGTGCCAGGTGCCCATTTCGAGCTTAATGAAACAAGTGCCAGGGATGCGAAAAACCACCACATCTTCCCAGGTAGGAAGTGGTGCTGTACCGGGCGGAGCCACGCCCAGGAACCATTCTTTACCGCCGAGAGAACCTAGACATTGTGTACAGCGTTGATGGCGCGTTATTTTGTGAAACTTGCGTCCGTGCTGATGCAACCGCATGATGTAGAAGCGAGGAATGCCGTTTTGCAGCTGTAATTGGGCATCCTCAGTCCCAAAAGGCGTGTGGTCATCCAACGCAACGATCACTTGACCAAACGGAAGGAATGCTGCTGAGCTAAGCGGCTGGGGTGGGATTTCTCTTAACTGGTATGTCTCCATCATCAAATTTAGAGTCTAGCCTTTGATGAAAAGATACTAACAGACTTGTAACAGCAGTACGTTTAACCACTCTGTTCGATCGCTACTGGGGCTGAGTGGGTAAAAGCGGGGAATCGGTACAGCGGATAGCAATGGCAGTGGTTCTAGGTTGTGCTTTTAAGAGTGCCAAGAAGGTCGTGTTGCTAAAGCTGCGTGGATCGATGCGCGATCGAGAGCGATCGACCGCCCTATGGGTCGTGATTCGTCCATCTGCGACGCCTGTATTAGCGACTACCCAGGCAAGCGACTGATACTGAGCTTGCGTGTAGCCACTGTGTGTATAGCCGTTGTGGTTGCCATCGTAGGGTGTTTCGAGAGAAATGTGATAGGCAAAGTTATTGACTGACGCTGACAAAGCGGAACTGGTTCTCACAGCTTCTAGACCATTGGCACCAACAAAGGCAGAATTGCCCGCTCCAAAGGCTCGTTTGTCCGGTGGTACCAGGTAAACGACTGTGCCATTCCGCTTAATCAATGTGTGATAGCTCACCTGATCGTTATCATTGAGATGAAATGCCTTGAAGAGACCGATCGCGCTACTCGCAGAACCAACGGTTTCGTGCAGAACGACCAGCGGTTCCAGGTTTGCGGGGTTGCCATTGATATCGTTAAGAAAGCGATCGCCGTAGTTGGTCGGATCAATCAGCGCTACCTCTTCTCTCGGTACGTAACCTGTAGTTGCCTTTTCAGCGTTGTCAACGCTTTGAGACGCTACAGGCTCTTGCCGAAAACGTGAGAGAGAGACTGCACCATCTGCAAGCAGCTTGGCACGCCGTTCCAGCATCGCTTTTTTACGTGCCTTGGCGCTCCCTTGATCAGGCTGTACGGCACAGGCAGTAGAAGCAGGATTGGCTGGCGATGCAGAAGGAATCAGTGGAGCTAGCGTCGGTTGTGACCGCGTTTCTGCTCCCTGAGCGGTTGCTAGATTGCGACTGTTGATCGCTAGTACAAATGTCATCAGGCAAAGTACAGCTGCCAGAATAGCGGTTAAAAGTCTTCGGTTCATCTCGATTCGTTGTAAACCTTTAGTTCTGCGATGATCCGGTTCTGATCGGACCTGATCATGAGTGAGCGACTGATGGGTCGAGTGATGTTGGAGGGGCAGGCACTTGCTCGATCGCCCCAAGCAGCTTCAACGTGCCCTTCTGAGCCGCTGTTAGCCCTGTCACACCCGTGATATTAGCGTTCTCATACGGTCGTTGCACTCTCAAGGTCTCCAGGCAAGCAGCCTCTTCATTAACGCTTCGACTGCTTTCCCGCTCTTGTTCGCTGAAGGACTCATTGAAAGACTCACTCAGCATCTCCTGAGTGTCGCTCATACAGCCCATCTTTGGGACATCCTTTGGGCCTAAACGCGCTTCCCACAGCTTGACAGTACCATCTTGGCTACAGCTTGCCAGCAAGCGTCCATCGGGGCTATAGGCAAGGAAGCGTACCCAGTTTTGATGTCCGTGAAGGTTTTGGAGTAAGGGGAGAGGGGTAAGGGGTGAGGTCGTGCTAACGACTGACGGCTGACGGCTGACGGCTGACGGCTGACCGCTAACCGCTGTTATGTCCCACAGCTTGATGATGCCGTCACCACCGCTACTCGCAAGCACTGGTTCGTTGTGGCTGAAGGCAACGGTCAGCACCAAACTAGCGTGGGCTTGAAACACATGCAGCCGATCGCCCGTTTCAGCATCCCACAAAATCACGATGCCGTCTGAGCTACCGCTTGCCAGCCACCGACCGTCCGGGCTAAACGCCAGACAGCGAATCCAACTGGTATGACCAATGAGCGTCTTTAGGTGCTGCACCGCAACAGGGAGAGGCTGTCCAGTGATGCCACCCAGCAGTGAAGCCTGAGTTGTCAGCCCCCAAAGCCGAATGGTCTGATCTTGGCTACCGCTGGCAAGGAGGTGGCGCTGCGGCGATCGGGGTGCAAAAGCAACCGCGCAGACACCGCCCTCATGTCCTTTAAGCATATGCTGCTCATAGCCCGCTTCCTGCCAAAGGCGAATCGTACCGTCGAGACTACCGCTGGCAATGATTTGACCATCAAGGCTAAAGGCTACAGACCAAACTGCGTGAGTGTGTCCCGTGAGGGTGAGGGGTGAGGGGTGAGAGGTGAGGGGTGAGGGGACGAAAGTTTGAGGTTCGAGGTTTGAGTTAAGTTCTTTCTGATCGCTGACCGCTGACCGCTGACTGCTATAGCTTGCTTCCGCTCTGCGGTGTGCTGACCGCTGCTTCCCAAACTCAGAGGTATTCCAGAGGCGAACCGTGCCATCTTCGCTACCGCTTGCAACGGTCTGACCATCTGGACTAAAGGCAACAGCCCAGACCCAACTGGTGTGACCGGCAAGAGGGTAGGGTGTGGGGGGTAGGGTGTGGGGGGTGAGTACGTTTTGAGTAGCGCTGAGTTCTTTGGACTCGCTTCGCGTTTCTTGTCTGCCGTTCGCTTCGCATTTGACAGAAAGTTTTGGGTTTTGAGTGACGGCTGACGGCTGACGGCTGACGGCTGACACATCCCAGAGTCGAATCATCCGATCTTGTCCGCCACTAACCAGGGTCTGCCCATCAGGGCTGAAAGCGATCGACCAAACACCGCTGTTGTAGCCTTGGATCAGCCGTACACATTGATTAGTGCCGCTGTCCCAAAGTCGTACAGACTGATCTTCACTGCCACTTGCCAGCAAACCACCCTTGGGGCTAAACGCAACCGCAGAGATCCAACTTGTATGCCCCTGTAACATTCGCAGACAGTCACCGTTTTCATTCCACAGCCTGACTGTGCGATCGTCGCTACCGCTAACGAGACAAGCGCTGGTCGGATCTTTACCTGTAGAAGCGGCAAAGGCAATGGAGCGGACTGCCGCAGCGTGCCCCAGCAAGGTTTTGTAGCACTGCTGCGTTTGCACATCCCAAAGCTTAATCGTGCGATCGCTACTGCTGCTGGCTAAGGTTTTGCCATCGGGGCTGAAGGCGATCGACCAGACCCAATCGGTGTGTCCGATGAGGGTGAGGAGAGAGGGGTAAGGAGAAAGGGGTGAGGAGAGCGGTGAGTTTCCCGTTTGACGGCTGATGGCTGATGGCTGATGGCTGACCGCTGACTGTTGGCTCCCCAACTGAGAGACATCCCATAGTTTGACGGTGCGATCGTAGCTGCCGCTGGCGAGGAGGCGACCATCAGGACTAAACGCAACCGAATGCACTTCATCAGTGTGTGCTGAAAGGACAGCCGTCAGTGCTCCAGTAGCGACATTCCAGATTCTGACATGGGAATCTTCGTTGCCGCTGGCAAGGTGCGTGCCTGCGGGGTTGAATGCCAATGAAAAAACGCGGCTTGTGTAGCCCTGTAGCGTGTGGATACAGTCGCCTGTTTGCACATCCCAAAGATGAATCGTGCCATTGGCGCTGCTGGCGAACACGCGGTTGTCGGGGCTAAAGGCAACCGTCCACGCCCAGCCATCTTTGGCTTTGCAGGTTAAGAGCTTTTTGCCATCGGCAACGCGCCACAGATGCACTTCATAGCTGATATCACTTGCCGCTAACAGGTTGCCATCGGAGCTGAAGGCAACGGCGAGAATTTGGCTGAAGGTTTCCGTAAAAACAGACTTGCTGAGATCGGAATGAGAAAAATTTGTCCCGTGCAGGCTCACTTTTTGCAGGTATGCTTGCCAAATTGTGAGGTTGGAAAAATCACGATCGCGCAACGTGCAGGCGACACGATCGAGCTTGGAAGCATTGCCCAACGTCCGATCGAAGGGCAAACGGTCTCTATCCTCTTGATCAACCTGAAGCTGACAGAGCAAATTAATCACGTTTCCACCCATGTAGCCAATCACCTGCGGGGCTTTTCCCCGCGCATCGTCAATGATTTGCATCAGTCGATGATCTAAAGCCACACGGCTACTGGTATGCAGCAAGCGATCGACGATCGGCTTGAGCAACAGGCGAATTTGTGATTCACGCACGTAGTCCTTTGCCTGCGCTTTGATCAACGCATGGGAGCGGAGTAGGGGGAACGGGTAAGAGGGTGAGGTGATGGGGCGATGGGGCGATGAGGCAGGGTTTTGCGCTTGTTCTAACGGCTGACCGCTGACCGCTGACCGCTGACCGCTGACTCCTTCAATCTCCTCGCAGACTCCCTCAATCAATTGTTCCAGCATATATTCCATCACGACAGGTTGCAGCGTGAAGGCATTGCCGTTGAAGATATTGCCGTTCTTTTCAATCAGAGAGCGGCGTTCAAGAGCGGTCAAGGTTTCAAGCAGGTGAGCAGGCAACACAGGTGGCAAACAGTCTGACTGCAAATCAGCGAAGCGAATCGGTTCACGGTTAATTGCCAACCAGAACATGACCTGTTGTTCCAGGTCAGAGAGACGACCAATTTGACGTGCCAGCAAATCCCGAATGTCTCCAAAAACGGAGCCGCCCTGCTGTGAAAAGTGGAGAAACTGCGTTAAGCTGCCATCGAAAAAATCGGCGATCGCAGTTGCCACAATCTTGAGCGCTAACGGATTGCCCGCATAATAATCGACCAGCGTTTGCCATTCTGTCGCGGAGCCAGAAAATGTGCCTTTGACGCTCAAGAGTTCGCGTCCAACCGCAGGGGGCAAACCAGCAAGCTGGAGCGATCGCACGGGCAATCGATCGCCTTCTTTCGGAGCCAATCCCTTCGGTTTTTCTCGGCTTGTCATGAGTAAACAGCTTTGGTGCGGCGTTTCGCCGACACAGCGCAAAAGCTGCCCATAGCCTTCATAGCCAGATTGATAGCCGCCATCGCGATCGCCCGGTTGCATCACCGTTTCAGCATTATCCAAAATCAGTAAGCAGCGATGAGCGCGTAGATAATGCAGTAACCGCAAAATTTGTTGATCCAGTGTGTCTGTCTCTGGCAAAAGCGGTTGCGTCTGCTGGTTTGCCACAAACTGAATGAGATCATGCAGCAGATTGTGAATTGGCGGAGCATTGCGGAGCGATCGCCAGATGACGTACTCAAAGTTCGCCTGAATTTGCTGCGCCAACCGAACAGACAGCGCTGTTTTGCCAATGCCGCCCATCCCATACAAGCCGATGAGTCGGCAGCGGTCTTGCAGCACCCATGCTTCTAGAGTCGTGAGTTCGGTCGATCGACCGTAGAAAACCGAAACATCGCTGGCTTCGCCCCAGTCGAGGTGGGGTGAGGAGTGAGGGCTAAAGGATGAAGCTGACTGCTGACCGCTGACCGCTGACCGCTGACCGCTGACTTCCCCTCTACTCACATACCGCTTCAAGACAGCCTGGAGGTTCCCTTTGCTGACCCGTTCTCCCATCGCTTTTGAGAGCGACTGCCAAAGTTGTGAGCCGATTTGTTTGATGTAGCCCACTTCATACCCCGATCGCTGGGCAATCTCCTGGTATGACAATTCGTCCCACGCTTGCCGAAACACGATCGCCTCTAGCCGCCCCAAACATTCATCGCTCAAGGCTTGCTCAACAATTCTGAGTGCTTCATCAGCATCCATAGGTAAAAAGTAGGCGCTACAAAAGTAAACAGTGATTGAAGGGCGACTTCTCGAAGAGTGGCTTCTTGAAGGTTTATCATCAAAGCCTTGACCAGCACTAAGTTCGTAGTTTGTGTGCTCTAAGTTGCAAGCGGTCTTTAGAAACCGCTCTCGCATGATCCAGTACGGTGCGTTTGCAAAGGCGCTTGTGCCTGCTAAAGTGCTGATAAAAGGAGCTGAAACGTCATCTAGATTGCTGACCTAGACGATCTTAGATGCTTATCCTATGAGCTTCTCGCTCAGCGCTTTGTTGTAGTAGTGACATTCTTCTCACTTTACACGCACCTCTAGCGCACCCTGCTGAAACCGCTAAATGTCAAATTTGGCACATTTTGAGTTTTTTTTTTCTCATAGGCTGACGACATCTTGCTACGGCTGTCTTATAAGTGATCGTTGCAGTCCCAAATGTCGCGTCTCCGCTTCACAGCGCCCCTGCACACTGTTAGTAACCCCTTTCCCCTTCATACTGTTTCTCAGGAGAATTAGAACGTGAGTACGAGAAGACCTCTATATATTCCCCGTCGTCAGATCATTCGGGGTTTGATGGCAACCGCTGCTTTTGGTGCCACGTCTAAGCTGTGGACGGGATGTTCTTCTGCCCCCCCTGAGACCCAGGCAAGTAGCGGTGGTACAGCCAGTCCGGTTTCAGACAAACCGATCGTGATTGGGTTTATCTACAACGCGCCCAAAGATGACTACGGCTGGAACCAGGCACAGGCAAAAGGTGCTGCCGCGATCGCCGCGATCCCTGGCATTAAAATCGTGGAGCAAGAAAGCGTTCCTGAAACCAAAGAAGTTCAGGAAGTCATGCGTAACATGATTGACCAGAACGGGGCGACAGTCATTGTGCCTACCTCCTTTGGCTACTTTGATCCACACGTCCTGGCAGTCGCAAAAGACTATCCAGAAGTGCAGTTCTTCCACTCCGGTACGCTCTGGAAAGAGGGTTTACCGAATAACGTGGGCAGCTATTTTGCGCTGATCGACGAGGGACAATACCTGGCTGGGCGCATTGCTGCCGAGACCACGAAAACAGGCAAGCTGGGCTTTGTCGGCGCGAAACCCATTAATCCAGTCCTCCGTAACATTAATAGCTTCATTCTGGGTGCCCGCAGCGTTAAACCCGACCTTAAGGTGCAGGTGATCTTTACAGGCGATTGGGCATTGCCTGTGAAAGAGGCGGAAGCCACGAACTCTCTGGCTGACCAGGGCGTGGATGTCGTTGGTGTACACGTAGACAGCCCCAAAGTGGTGATCGAGACCGCTGAGAAACGCGGCATTTTTTCGAGCGGACTCCACTCTGACCAGTCAGCCCTGGCTCCTAAGGGCTATCTGACTGGCACTATGTATAACTGGGCAACGATTCACAAGAAATATGTGGAGTTGCTTAAGTCAGGTAAGACCTTGATGAATGGCGGCATTCCACACCAGGTGATTGGCGGCATCAAGGAAGACTACATCAGTTTGGCAACCTTTGGTCCAGCGGTATCAGCCGCCGCCAAAACGAATGTTGACGCAACGAAAGCGAAGCTGATTGACGGATCGCTAGTGGTGTACAAGGGCGCAATTAAGGACAACACAGGCGCGGTGAAGATTCCCGCAGGTACCACTTACAAAGTGACGGATGCGGCACCGACCCAGATCAATTGGTTGGCTGAAGGCGTTGTTGGGAAGGTAAGTTGACCTATGGCACTCAGTCGTTCTAACTGGCGATCGACCGCTGAAGCAATCTGCATTCCTCTGGGTGCCTTGATTGTCGCGTTGATCATTTTCGGTGTTTTCTGCGCCATCTGTGGCAGAAATCCGTTTGCTATCTATGAGGCGATCTACAAGTCGGCGTTTGGCAACTGGCGATCGTTCCAGGGCACACTCTTACGCGCGGCACCGCTGATGCTGACGGCTCTTTGTACCGCACTGCCAGCTCGTTTGGGGCTAATGATCATTGGCAACGAAGGTGCGTTGGTCATGGGTGGCATTGGTGCTGCGATCTTCGGGCTTTTACTCTCTTACGGCAGCGTTCTTCCATCGCCTGATCAGGTGCAGAGTCTTCTGGGCTTGCCCCCGCTCGTCGTGCAGCTTGGCATGGCGCTCGGTGGGATTATCTTCGGTGGCGTGTGGATTGCGATCGTCGGTGCGTTACGGCATTACCGGGCAGTCAACGAAACCATCAGCAGTTTGTTGATGAACTACATTGCGATCGCCCTCCTCAATCACCTCGTCGAAGGTCCGATGAAAGACCCGGCATCGCTCAATAAGCCCTCTAGCTTCCCAATTCCGGACATTTACAAGATTGGCAACATCTTCTCCACCCGAATTCACTACGGCTTGATCTACGGCATTATTGCCTGCGTCATTGCCTACTTCTTGATTCAGCACACCACCTTTGGGTTTGCTGCCCGTACCGCGGGTGGCAACATCAAAGCCGCTCGTATTGCTGGGCTACCCGTTGGCAAGCTCACCATCATCATTTGTTTTCTAGCAGGCTCTTGTGCTGGACTGGCAGGCATGGTTGAGGTCGCGGCTGTTCAAGGACAGGCAAACGCATCCATCATTGCAGGCTACGGCTATGCGGGCATTTTGGTTGCCTTCGTTGCCCGCTACAATCCGCTTGCGGCAGCGCTCGTGGCTATTCTGTTAGGTGGCATCATTGCCAGCGGTGGTGCGCTCCAACGCGTGTTTAATATGCCGGATGCAACGGTTCTGGTGTTTCAGGGCATTGTCTTCATCGTTGTTTTATACAGCGAGTCGCTTTACGGACGCTTGAAGATTTTCAAAGAGCCAGAGCTGAAGGGTACTCCACCCGCTACCACAACAGCGGCGATCGTCTAGCCGGAAAGGCTAAAGGCTGAAGGATAAAGGCTAAAAATTTTAGCCTTCAGCCTTTAGCCTTCATCCTTTCATTCATTTACTTTATTCGGAGCACAGCAATGGCAACAGAGGCATTAGGCGCATGGGGCGTTGTACTAGGGATTTTTGCTGGTACGCTGCGCGGGAGTGCCCCCTTCTTATTCGTGAGTTTGGGCGAGTGCCTAACCGAGAAGAGTGGCAAAATCAATCTGGGTCTGGAAGGCACGCTGCTGACGGGGGCAATGAGTGCCTACGCAGTGTCGTATCTGCTACAAGATAAGGTGGGTGCAGCCGTGTCTCCCTGGATTGGCGTTTTAGTGGCAGGCATCGCAGGCATGGGGCTGGGCTTCATCCATGCATGGCTATCACAGCAGCCAAAGGTGAATGACATTGCCGTTGGCATCGCCATGATTATTTTTGGCAGCGGTATTGCGTTCTTCCTGGGAAAACCATTCATTCAGCCGAAAGCGCCACCGTTGCCCACGATCGATCTGGGTAACTGGAGTTCGATTCCAGCGGTACAGTCGGCACTCAAGATTAGTCCATTGTTTATTCTCGGCGTGGCGATCGCGCCTCTCATGTTCTGGTTCTTCAAATCGACGCGCTGGGGTTTATTTATCCGTGCCGTTGGTGATAGCCCTGATGCCGCTCTCGCAATGGGCATGTCTATTTCTAAGGTGCGGATGCTCTGCATCGTAGCAGGTAGTTTTCTCGCAGGCATCGGTGGTGCCTCTCTCTCCCTCTACTATCCCGGTCTGTGGTCTGAGAGTATCTCCAGCGGTCAGGGCTTGATGGCGGTCGCGCTGGTGATTTTCGCCCGTTGGAATCCCATTCAATGCTTATGGGCATCGCTCTTCTTTGGAGGTGCGCAAGCCGTTGGTCCTGCTTTGCAATCGGTTGGCATTGAGCAAGGACGCTACCTGTTCAATGCGGCTCCTTACGTATTGACCTTGCTGATCATGGTGATCACCTGCTCACCTAAGAAAACGCTTTCGGGCGCACCAGGCGCGTTGGGAACCATTAGTGGTTAAGGTCGAGATTGGAGGCGGTAGATTGGGATTGCTAAAAGAAGCCTGCTGCCTTTAGCCAATGTAACCATGCTGAAGACGTAGCGAAACCAACCTCTCACGTCGATCGCCCACTTAAACGCATCAAGCTCCTAGAAACATCGATTCAGAATCATCACTCTCACCCCTCCAGGAGGCAGCATGACCGAAGTTGCAGACCCGTTAACCCACACTTCAACGAACAACGCCCACGCCTTGATCGGTCCACCTGATTTAGAAGTGGTCAACATGACCAAGCGCTTTGGCTCCTTCACGGCGCTGGAAAATGTTTCGATGAAGCTGAAGCCTGGAACCTTTCATGCGTTGCTGGGGGAGAACGGTGCGGGCAAAAGTACGCTCGTCAAGTGCATCATGGGCTTTTATACCCCTACGTCGGGTGAGGTGCGGATTGATGGCAGCGCGCGCACGATCGACAGCCCCCGTGATGCCCATACCTACGGCATTGGGATGGTCTACCAGCACTTCACGTCTGTACCCGCGATGACGGTTGCCGAAAACTTAGTCCTGTCTCGCTTTGATAACACTAACCTCATCAACTGGAAGAAAGAGTTTGAAGGTCTATCTGCCTTCATGGAGACTGCGCCCTTCAAAGTACCCCTAGATCTGACGATCGCTCAGCTTGCAGCCGGACAAAAGCAAAAGCTCGAAATTCTCAAGCAGCTCTATCTGCAAAGCAAGATTCTCATTCTGGATGAACCAACGTCTGTTCTTACGCCTGCGGAAGCCGATGAAGTCTTGGGCTTGATTCGGGAGCAGGTGACAGATGGCAAGTTGAGCGTCCTGATGATTAGCCATAAGTTCCGCGAAATTACCGCTTTTGCTGACGAAATCACCGTGCTCCGCAAAGGGCAATTTGCTGGTAACGGCAGAGTCAAAGACATGACTGTCTCCGAAATGGCGGAGATGATGATGGGCGAAAAACGCGACCCGCAAAAGGTCGAAAAAACCATTCACGGCGAACCTGCCGCAGTGCTTCAGATCAAAGACCTTCACGCGAACAAAGACAACGGTTTGGAAGCCGTCGGTGGCGTGAATCTTACCGTTCATAGCGGTGAAGTCGTCGGCATTGCGGGCATTTCTGGCAACGGTCAGCGCGAACTGGTCGAAGTGCTGGCAGGTCAGCGTCCTGCAACCGCTGGCGAAGTGTTGGTCGATGGCAAAGTGTACAAAATGACCCGCGCCGAAATGTTTAAGAATCGCGTGTTTGTGCTGCCGGAAGAGCCGCTCCGCAATGCGTGTGTCGCGCACATGAGCGTAGCTGAGAACTTGGCGCTGCGTACCTTCGATCGCCCACCCCAGGCAAAAGGCATTCTGCTTATCTTCAAGGCAATCCGCGAAATGGCAGTCGGCTTAATCAGTTCCTTTAAAATCAAAACGCCCTCGCCCGACACGCCCGTCGGCAACCTCTCTGGGGGCAACGTCCAGCGTACCGTTCTCGCACGCGAACTTTCAGAAGACCACATCAAGCTGCTGATTGCTGCTAACCCCTGTTTCGGGTTGGACTTCGCAATGGTGGACTACATTCATGGACAAATTCTCGAAGCCCGCAATCGCGGTGTTGCCGTGTTGTTAGTGAGCGAAGATTTGGACGAGTTGCTGAAGTTATCCGATCGCATCTTCGTCATCAGCGGTGGCGAATTTGCCTACGAAAGCAAGATCGAAGACGCAGACTTTGCCGCGATCGGTCAAAGTATGGCAGGACATTAGAAGCACTCAGCGATTAATTTGGAGAAGTTGTTGGTTTTTAGTTTTTAGAAGGACTAAGAACTTTGAGCCAACGGATGTCGATCGTAGATTGTTGCTTAACAACTAACAACCAACAACTAACAACTATGGCTACAATTTCTGCCTTGCCCTATGACTACGAACTGCCTAGCTCCAGCAACGTTGCGTTGATCGTGATTGACATGCAGCGAGATTTTATGGAACTCGGTGGTTTTGGCGATATTTTAGGAAATAATGTTAGCTTGCTGCAGGCGATCGTCCCTACACTCAAGCAACTGATTGATGGGTTTCGTGCGTTAGAATTGCCGATTTTTCATACAATCGAATGCCATCAATCTGACTTATCCGATTGTCCACCCTCCAAAATTAAGCGGGGTAAAGGTGAGTTGACGATCGGCAGCAAAGGACCCATGGGACGCATTTTAATCAAGGGCGAACTGGGCAATGGCATCATTCCCGAATTGGCTCCTTTACCCAATGAAACGGTTATTTATAAGCCTGGAAAAGGTGCTTTTTATGCAACCGAATTGGAAGCAATGCTGAAAGAAAAAAACATTACGCACCTATTTATTACAGGCGTGACGACTGAAGTGTGTGTGCAAACTACTATGCGTGAAGCAAACGATCGCGGCTACGAGTGTGTCATGGTCGAAGACTGCACCGAAAGCTACTTCCCAGAATTCAAACAATCAACGCTAGAAATGGTTCGCGCCCAGGGCGGCATCGTCGGCTGGACTGCTACTGCTGCGGACGTGCTCAAAGGGCTGGAAGCCTGGAAGCCTGCGAAAGCATTAGTTTAGCGGTCAGCTATCAGCCGTCAGCCGTAACTCGAAACTCTCTAGCGAAGCGGCGCAAAGCGCTACTCAAATCTCCCCCTGCTTCCCTTGCTTCCTCTGCTCTCTCCTCTCCACATTCCCTTATGATGAGCTAGACCTGCTTATCGTTTGTCGCTCACGTTGCAATGCCCAAATGGATGCTGAAGGATCGGAGTCTGCTGCTACAGCGCCTCACGCCTTATCTTTTTTTGCTGCCTGCACTGATTGTCCTTAGCCTGACCGTATTCTATCCCGCGTTGCAGGCGTTCTACCTCAGTTTTACGCGCTACGATGACCTCTACCAACCGCCTGTGTGGATTGGTTTGAAGAATTTTTGGCGGCTGTGGAGCGATCGCGTCTTTTGGGAAACCTTTCGCAACACGATTTTGTACCTGGTTTGTGTTGTGCCAATTCTGGTCACGCTGCCGCTGGGACTGGCAATTCTCGTCAACCAAAAGTTGCGCGGCATTCGTTGGTTTCGCGTCGCGTACTACACCCCAGTCGTCATTTCAATGGTCGTCGCTGGCATTGCCTGGAAATGGCTCTACGCTGACAACGGCTTACTGAACCAACTATTGAAACTGTTAGGCATTTCGGCAGATGGCATTCCCTGGCTCACCAGCCCCAGTTGGGCGATCTTCAGCGTCATGGTTGTCACGGTTTGGAAAGGATTGGGCTACTACATGGTGATTTACCTGGCAGGCTTGCAGGCAATCCCCGAAGATTTATACGAGGCAGCGGCGATCGATGGCTCTGACGGGATCAGAAAGCATTGGGACATCACTGTACCGTTGATGCGACCTTACTTGTTGCTGGTTGCCGTCATTTCTGCCATTTCTGCCACAAAAGTCTTTGAAGAAGTCTACATCATGACGCAGGGTGGACCACGTAATAGCTCAAAGACGATCGTGTATTACATCTACGAGCAGTTTTTTGAAAACCTGAGCTATGCCTGTACGATCGGACTGGTGATGTTTTTGATCATTCTAGGGCTGTCAGTGCTGCGGCTCAGCGTTGAACGACTAACCGCGAAAGAGAACTGATCGGGCAGACTGTGCTACACGGTAGGCTCGTTGCCTGATGGCTCATCCAAAACGCTCTCTGATTTTTGGAAAAACCAGCGTTTGGCAAGTTTGGGAGCAGGCAAGCCGTGAGTTTTGTGAAAATCTTCCAGCACTTTGCGCGTCAGACGGTTAGATACCTGACGTACAATTTGGCGCAGCAGGCGATCGCCCGTACTCTGCACCAGATTTTTGGGCAGCGCGTGAATAAACCGTGGAAATTGAATCGACACGGTTAGGTCTAATTGCCACTCCACTCGCGTCATTTTGGGGGCTAATTTCCCAGCGCGATCGCTACCGTCAAGGGACTCGGCACCCGTTTCAATCAGCGTCATCGCTGCACGAAAATCAACGTCATAGCCAGGAGTCACATACCCAGGGACAGGAATCGTTTCAATGCGGTAAACCCCGTGGTCTTGAGGCAGCAGATGTAGCCCAATTTTTGGCTCGATCTGATAGCCATACGAGCCAAAACGACCAATGACCAGTGCATAGCCGTTGTCTCCCAGCGGCTCTACTATCATTGGCTGAGCACAATTGCGAAACCAGTCTGCGTGAGCATCGAAATACGCAGCCACCGTAGGGACATCTGCGGACATTTCCATACAGTCCACAAAGTGGCTACGAAACTGAGTCGGCTCAAGCAAATTTTGGTCAGAATCCTCTGTCATCAGGTAGTTCATATCTGGAATGACCGACGCGGTGTGCAGGAAACCCTCAGGAAGCTCAGCCGACTGGGGTTCAGTGGAGTGTGACTGCATGATGGACGGCTCGACGTTAATTTGCTGGTTGCATAAGCCTATAGTGCCCCTTTAGCACTTCACGCTCTCACCGAGGTTTCACGGATTTCTGCCAAGTCTAACCTAATCGGCATCAGCGCATACAACATTGATCTGCTGACACTAAAAGCGCACGATCGCACGTCAAAGGCTTCAAAGCCGCCGCTTGGAATATCTTACCTTTAGCGACAGCCACGTCTTAACATTCATTAACATATCACTACTATGCGATCAGGGTGCAACGCGATCCGAAGTGATAACTCCATCCATACGGTAGGTTTGTTTGCACAGGGGATTCGATAAAGTCTGTGTAAAGACGATCGATTGGTCGCGGTGAAAGAGTGACATCAAGGGCTAGTCTTTTAGGCTGCTTAGCACTAGCCTTGAAGCTTAGAGGCAGTCTCTACCCATTGCCTATCCCTCTTACTAGCCACTTATCAAACCATAGACACCTATTTGGAGGAGCAGCGGTATGAAAGCGTTTGTAGCTGGAGCCACGGGGCAAACGGGTCAGCGTATTGTGAGGGAACTTGTAGCACGAGGCATTCCCGTTCGTGCTTTAGTGCGTGACCTGGACAATGCCCGAACCATTCTGCCGCCAGAAGCTGAGCTAGTAGTGGGTGATGTTTTAGACCCTAAACGGTTGGCAAGTGCGCTGGCGGATAGCACTGTTGTACTCTGTGCCACTGGTGCAAAACCTGGTTTTGATCCCACTGCCCCTTACAAAGTTGATTATGAAGGCACCAAAAATTTGGTGGAGGCTGCAAAAACCCACGGCATTGAGCAGTTTGTTTTTGTCTCGTCTCTATGCACCTCGAAATTCTTTCATCCCTTAAATCTCTTTTTTCTGATTTTGGTGTGGAAAAAGCAGGCTGAAGAGTACCTTCAGAAGAGCGGACTGATGTATACGATCGTTCGCCCGGGTGGACTGAAAAACGAAGACAATACCGATGCTGTAGTCATGTCATCTGCCGATACGCTGTTTGAAGGCAGCATTCCCCGTACGAAGGTTGCACAGACCTGTGTTGAAGCGCTTTTTCTGCCCTCTGCTCGCAATAAAATTGTTGAGATCGTAGCGAAAGCGGACGCGCCTGCTCAGAGCTTTGAGGATCTTTTTGTAGCGGTTGCTTGAAGTGGTTGTCAAGAACAAACTGCTACCGCGCGACTACGGCTGCCCTTTCCAAAACGGGCACTAGCTTTAAGCCAAACTCGGTTTCAAAGCTCGCTTTTTTGTAGTCGAGGCTCCAAAGTTCAAGCGCGCAGTCATCATCAGGGTTAGCTGGCTGAATGAGGAGCCGAAACTCCTGGGATTCAGGCTGTGGTTGACAGAGTACCTGCTTAACCGCACCAATTTGACGACGATCGAGGGCAACAGCCAGACGCAGTAGAGCGCTCAGTTGGTCTACTACACGGCGATGACGCTTGCTGGTTAAGTTGCGATAGCTTTCGTGCTTTTTCTTAGGCGTACTTTTACGGTGATAGCGAGCGAGGTTGGCGATCGTTTCAATTTCGGTTTCGGTGTAGCCCAACAGGTCGCTGTTGCGAATCAGGTAGTAGGAGTGCTTGTGATGGTCAGCATGGCTCACGTGATGCCCACAGTTGTGCAAGATAGCGGCTGCCCAGAGAAGTTCCCGCTCTTCTTCACCCCAGTTGTGCAAAATGCCTTGAGTTTGGTCAAACAGACTAAGCGCGAAGTCTGATATTTTTTCGCTGTAGTCGAGCTTGACCTGGTATTTACTCGCGGCGTTGAACACGCTGCGCTGGCGCACAGAGCCTTGATAGCGAAGGCGATCTTCAATTAAACCGTGAGTTAGCATCCAATCGACGATCACGCCTTCTCGTAGCGATCGCTCACAAATGACGATCGCCTCCATGCCTAATAGCGTCATCGCTTCTTGAAGAATGAGCGCGCCTGCCAGAATAATTTCGGCGCGGCGATCGTTAATACCAGGAATTTCAGCCCGTTTTGCTACAGAAAGATGACGGAGGTGAGTCACCGTTTCCTGTAAATCCTTCAGACTAAATTCGTAGCCATTTAGCGGTGATGGCACGACACCTGTTTTCTCCCGCGCGTGAATCATGGCTAACGTTTCGATCGTGCCCGATGTGCCGACTAACCGTGGGGTTTCGTCTGGTTGCAGGACTGCTTTCAGCTCTTCTACTGGGCGTTCCAGCATACCCCTAATGTATGCTTGAAGCGACTGAAATTCGATATCGCTGATGGGATCGGTAGTAATGTGCTCAACGGTTAGGCGAACCGCGCCAATTTTAGTGCTGCTTAGAGTGCGGGGTTCATGCCCATCACCCAGCACCAGCTCAGTTGAGCCACCACCAATATCAATGATGATATGAGGCTGACCGTTGAGTTCCATCCCTGACAGCACGCCTAAGTAGATGCGACGTGCTTCTTCAGGACCCGAAATCAGGTTGATCCGTAGCCCTAGCTCTGCTTCGATGTGCTGCAAAAAGTCGCGCCCATTCGGTGCTTCTCGCATTGCGCTAGTGGCAACCGCGATCGTTTGCTCTGCATTCAAGCTTTTGGCGATTTCCTGGCAGCGCTTGAGGGTGTCGATCGCCCGCGCCATCGCTGCATCTGTGAGATTGCCATTCTGCCGATTGCGATCGCCTAACCGCACCATCGTCTTTTCTCTGGCAATAATTGTAAAAGCAGGGAGCGCAGGCTGAATGCACACCACAACCATATGGATGGAGTTGGTACCCACATCGATCGCAGCCAGAATACGCTCATGCGCTGTAGTCATCACAGGGATGCTCACCAACTTCCTTTTAATCTTATGAACTGAGCTGACCATCTTGATATACCTAAGGACTCAATCAACTGAGCTAAAACGGTTGATACTTAGTGCTTCTGTCTACGCTTCATGGACGAATTAATCAGGATATGAGCCGCATTAAGATCGTTCTCTAGGTATGTCAGGGTTTATTTAATCACCTTTTAAGCGCATTCTGATAACTACCAGAAGACTCTTTAAATTTCGCTGGAGCATCAAGTTTCACTAGCACTAAAGCCTTACAAGCTAAAGATGTTGACCGCCAAAGCACTATTCCAGTTCCATGTGAAGGTACACAGACAAAATTTGTAACATAATGTTAAGGTGACACCAGTTGAGTGCTTTGCTGCCCAAACGCATTGCTAATGCGTCAACTGATCACTTGCCTTCAACCTCGCTCTATGTTTTCGCTTCCAAACAACGAGTCAGCCACCTTTCCACCGAGCCAAACTGCTGTGGTCACTGAGCCAGCCGACGATCGCTTACTGCAAGCACTATTGGAGAACCAGTCGCTGAAAGAGCAAATTGCTCAGCAAACGCAACTGATGCACCTGCTTACTCATCAACTGGCGACACCGCTGACGACGTTAGGTGGCTCTGTGCCGCTGCTAGCAGAACCCAGTTTGGATGCAGAGCATCGTGAGGAATTCTTGGATGTCGTGCAGCAACAAGTGCAGCGCTTGAGACATCTACTGCAAGACTTAATGGCGCTCCGCAATCTAGAAACGGGTGTGCTGGAAACCCATGCGGTCGGTTTTTGTCTGCGAAGCCTGGTCGAAGAGGTAATGGCAGGCTTTCGCGACGCTGCGGTAACGTATCAGCTTGAGCCAGATTTACCACTGGTCTGGGGCGATCGGTGGCAACTTTCGCAGGTGCTGGTCAATTTACTGTCGAATGCGATTAAATATTCTCCCAACGGAACCCCAATTGCAATCGGTGCCGCAGCTCATTCGCCTGGTTGGGCAAACGTTTGGGTACGCGATCGCGGGTTAGGGATTCCCGCAGCCGACCAGCCCCATCTGTTTGAGCGGTTTTATCGGGTGCAGCACCGCGATCGTCACACCATTAAAGGCACGGGATTAGGGCTGTCGCTTTGCAAACTGCTGGTCGAAAACCAGGGTGGACAGCTTCACTTTGAATCCACACATGGCGAAGGTAGCTGCTTTTCCTTCACCGTGCCGTCAGTCAAAGATGGGGCTGCTGCCTCTACGCAGTGGTAGACACGCTCAAGCCTTTACGCAGTAATAGATACACTCAGAAGCGCATCCGCGACTTCTTTCGCAGTGGCGTAACGGTCTGCTGGCTGTGGGCTGGTCAGACGACGGACGATCGGCACCAGTGCGGTTGCTAGACCGGGCACATACTCTGGGTAAAAGCGAAACCCTTGCTCTCGTTGAGCATAAAACGCACCAGGCGCTTGACCCGTGAGCAGATAGACCAGTATCGGTCCGAGCGCAAACAGATCGGCAGCGATCGTCTTTTGTCCCTGTGCCTGTTCTGGAGCCATATAGGCTGCTGCCCCAGAGTTCTCACTGGCGATCAATGAGCGAAGGGAAAGAAACCCGACGATCGTGATGCTACCTGTCGCTGTGGTTTGTTGAAGCAAATTTTCGGGCTTCAGATCCTCATGTAGTAAGGGTGGGGATTGCTGATGCAGATAGTCTAAAATATTGCAGACTTGCACGATCGTCGCGATCGCCTCTGCTGGTGTCAAGAACCCCTGGCGGCTCACCCGCAGTTGCAAGCTTTGCCCGTAGACGCGTCTCCGCACTAGATAAGGCTTGCCGTCAGCTATAAAGAAATCAACAAAGTGAGGCAACCCCGGATGCTCAAGCGTCAACAATTGCTTTGCTTGCTGTGTAAAGGTTTCTAAAACGTGTGGCTGCTGCCATTCGGGGTTTAGCGATCGCAATACCAGACTCTGACCATTACGCCAGACTAGCTGGGTCATGCCGATCGTATCTTGGCGAACGGTTTTAACCACCTGATAGTCACCGACAACCTGTGTAACCTGTAGCGGTTGACCGCAATCGGGGCAAAACAGCACGCTGCCTTGAGCGCGAGGATGAGTACAGTTAGCTGAGTCGATCGCGGGCGGCTGCACAGCGCTCAACCCATTGACGGCATTCATGTCAGTCGGTCGCTGCACAAGCTCCCCAGATGGTACATCCAGGGGCGATGAGTCATCTTCTGGCTGTTGGGTTACAGGTATAGCAAGATTGGGTAAAAGCGATGCTCCACTTGGCTGCACGGGATTGCTTGTTTCAGCCGACGAGATGCCGCTGAGTTTGGGTTTCACCCGTTGTGCTAAGGTCTGCTCGCCCTGCAACGTTTTGCCACTGTCAGCAGAGAGAGAACCAACGTGAATCTGAATGTTTGGACCCGATCGCGCCAGCCGAATCACCAGGCTGTCCACAATGGGCATCTGCGTAATGCGCTTTCCGTCGACATACGTGCCGTTTGCGCCTAAGCTGACCACTTCCCACTGCGAATCGTCTCGGCGCAACTCGACATGATGGCGCGACACAACGGCGCTGTAAAGAACAACGTGGTTATCGGTTGATCGTCCAATCCGAATGACAGCGTCGTGTTCAAAGATCCAGCTTTGAACCGGAATGGACTGAATCGGATGCAAAAGGGTGAGGGTAATCACACTGGCGGTATAAAGTCTGAGTAATAACCTGCGGCAAAGACTGCTACCGTCCGAAAACGTGCTTCTATCCTACGGCGCTTTTGCTGCTGTAGAACCGAAAATTTTCGTGATCGATCGCGGCAAGTCTCCTAACGATACACGACTATCGAAAGTAACGTGTGAGACGACATCTGACTCATAACGTAGCAGTAACGATCGTGTGTGACTAGCTACCTTCACCTTGCCCCACCCACCCACACCCGACATCAGGAAAGCTGGAACAAAAATGTCACCTTGTCACCTTTGCCTAGAGAGATGCGATCGCCCGGTCGTAGGCGATGTCGATTGCCCATTGGCAGCGGCACGTTGTTAATGTAGGTGCCATTAGAACTCCCCACATCCTCCAGATAATAGGCATCACCTTCTAAGCGAATGTCGGCGTGAATCCGCGACACAATCTCAGAATCTGGAAAGCCAGACACATCAATATCGGGCGGGATGCGATCGTTGGGTTTGCCAAGATGAATAACGGTCAAACTTTGCGGCAGCTCCAACGAAGCGCTAGTTTGCAGATGTAAGAGCCGTGCAGTGTGCTGTTGAAGCTGTGTCGCCGAGCTGCTTTGTCCCGGCATCGGTGGGGCAGCTTCACCGCTTTCAGGTTGACTGGGCAAAGGAGTCGGTGTCATCACAGGCATGGGATCAGGAACAGGCTCACGTGCGGCTGGCGGATCAGGCAGCGCGATCGGCAGTGGGGGTGCAACAAGCGGATCGGGTGGCACAAGTGGATCAAGCGGGAGCAAGTCTGGAATTGGTGGTGCAGCAACCGCTAAGGTTGGTGAGGCAACCTCTGACGGTGAGGCAGAAGCGTCATCGCTCGACTGTAAACCAGCAGCAGTGCGAAGGTTATACCCACACTGACCGCAAAAGCTAGCGTCCGTCTGAACTGTAGTACCGCAGTTCGGACAGCTCATGGTTGCAGGTAAGGGCGTATAACAGGCTTCGCATTGAACTGCGCCATCAGGATTTTGATGGTTGCAATTCGGACAAACAATCATGAACTCTTTCCCCTATATCAATTCCATCATAAAGAATCTGGTTACAAGACGACAGCGCTACTTAGAAGCATAGCCGACATCAAACAGCCCTTTTTGCTGCCAGTTTACGCTGATTTGCCGCTATCCCAGTTCTACTTTGGCACAAGGCTCACTGTCATCTGGCTTTCACCAGGCTTGTCAAAAAATAAGCAGATGGTTTGGGAGAGGCGCAGCCATTAGCGGTCAGCGGTCAGGAAGCCATCTATACTGGTCGCTAATCAAAGGCTGATAGCTGATAGCTGACTGCTGATAGCCCACCCAATATCGTTTGTCTTAGCTCACTTTAAGTGCTTGCCCTGCGGCTTGATCAAGTAGCCACACAAGTTCACCTTCAGGCTGGATCAGGCGGGCAGGATAGGTTGCACTATCAGCAACAGGCGCGAAAATTTGCGCTAGCGCAGGGCGTTTACTGGCTCCAGCCACCATGAAAAGAACGGTACGGGCGTGGTTAATTAAAGGAACGGTGAAGGTGACGCGCGGTTGTCCGTCTTTGTTACCAACTGTAATAAGACGATCTCTCACTTGCAATGCGTCTGTATGAGGAAACAGAGAGGCGGTATGTCCATCATCGCCAATGCCCAGCAAGATAAGATCGAAGCGCGGGTAAGCTCCGGGCTGAAGCTGAAAGAATTGCTGTAGCTCCACCTCATGCTGACTGGCGGAAACTGCTGGATCAGCATTGGCTGTGGGCATCGGGTGAATATTGGCGGACGGAAACGCGACTCGATCGAGCCAGGCGTGACGCGCCATCCCTTCGTTACTGTCGGGGTGGTTGGCTGGCACATAGCGCTCGTCACCCCAGAAGACGTGGATCTGCTCCCAGGGAAGGGTTTGCGTAGCGAGCTGTTCATACAGCGGTTTGGGTGTACCGCCGCCTGCAAGCGCGATCGTGCTCTGTCCCCGCTCCGCGATCGCCCTCTGAATCTTAGCTACAACGATTGCCAGCGATCGACGAATGAGCGCGTCCTTATCTGGCAACACCTCGACAATTTTGTTCATGCGTTCAACCGCCCAATTCTTTCGAGAGATCCAACTCCGTAGTCTACTATAAGAGGTTGCTAGAGCAGTTGCAGTCAATTGCCCATCAAATCTATAGAAGTCGATGAAAACACTTAACGCTTCCCCCCTTACTGCCCTCATTCTCAAAGTCGTTGGACTCGTGCTGATCGTACTCTACCTGTTAGATTGCGTGGTCGTGCTCTCGTCCGCTCGGTTCCAGGATAGTCAATGGCTGTTTACGACCACGACTCAATTAGTCGATCGCGGCTTTGTTCCTATGATGGGCTTCGGCTTCTTATTCATCGGCTTCTGGGTCGAAAGCGCTTTGGAAACTCCCAGTGCGGTCGAACGATCGCGCGGTTTAAAAATGGGTGCGGCACTACTATCCAGCCTGCTCAGTTTAGTCTTTTTGCTGTTGATTCCCCTCAGCGTCAATGCCACCAATACAGCCGCAGACGACCAAATGAAGCAGATCACCCAAGATGCTAGTCGAGCCGAAAGCCAGATTGATGGTCAGGTGCAGCAGCTAAAAGCGCAGATTGATGCCCAGTCAAGCCAGATCGATCAGCTCATTCAGAGCGGTCAGCTTCAAGGAGCGCAATTGACACAGGCGAAACAGAAACTGGATCAGCTCCAGAAATTTAAATCTGATCCTAAAGCGCTGGAAGCACAGATTGCCCCTGAACGTGACCAGAAATTGACGCAGATTCGAGACAACAAGCGCAAGCTGGAAACTCAAGTCAACGATAATAAGCTGCGATCGGGGATGCGAAGCGGTATTGCGAGTTTGGTGCTGGCGATCGGCTATGCCATCATCGGTTGGACAGGGCTGCGGTATCTTTTGTCTACCCAAAACCAGCGTAGCTCCTCATCTTAGTAGAGCTGTAGAGCCACATCCCCGACTTCTCTAAGCAGTCGGGGATCTGATGGCAAAAAATAGTGTTAAGTGTGATACCGAATCGCCGTAGGGTATTCTGATGATTAACTCGATTGATTGGCGCACTTACGGTTAACTTTTGCGATCGCTAAACGCTGTGTGTCAGCAAACTGGGCTGTAGAAGACCCTGTAAATGACGGGGCAGCACCTCTAGAGCCAAAGAAACGCCCAAGGTTGGATGAACGCTGTAATATTTCTTTACGTTGTTCGTTACAATCTTCAAAGACAGCTTCTTTTGAAGATCGCTACACAGCTAGTCACTGGTTGAACGCCCTTTCTAGCAGTCTGTAAAGATAGATTCGGCAACGTCTACTCCAAGCGCTTAAAAAGTGGGTTCAACTCCTTTCTCAGGCTGGATGCTCCACGGATTTTGGTCTTTTTGAATCGCTAGTGTTGCTACAGTTGCCGCAAATTACAGGAGAGTGGGTGCCCATGCTCCAACGCCTCAAACAAGACCTCAAAAATGACCTGATCGCAGGGCTGCTAGTCGTCATTCCTCTGGCAACGACGATTTGGCTAACCATCACGATCGCCAACTGGGTCGTCAATTTTCTCACTCGCATCCCCAAGCAGCTCAATCCCTTTGATGGTCTGAATCCAATTCTGGTCAATCTGCTGAATTTAGTAGTGGGGCTGACGGTGCCACTGCTTTGCATTCTGCTCATCGGCTTGATGGCGCGAAACATTGCCGGACGCTGGCTACTGGACTTTGGTGAGCGTACGCTTCAGGCGATTCCATTAGCAGGTTCAGTCTACAAAACGCTGAAGCAATTGCTTGAAACGCTGTTAAAAGACTCTGGCAATAAGTTTCGGCGTGTCGTGCTGGTGGAATATCCCCGTCAGGGCGTTTGGTCGCTTGGTTTTGTGACGGGAGTGTTGAGCAGTGAGTTTCAGGCACGCTTTGCGAGTCCCATGTTGGGCGTGTTTATTCCCACAACGCCCAATCCCACCACAGGTTGGTATGCTGTCGTGCCCGAAGATGCCGTGATTAACCTTTCGATGCCGATCGAAGATGCGTTCAAAGTAGTGATTTCCGGTGGTATTGTCGCTCCCGATGCGTCAGTGATTGTGCCTAGCAAACGCACGTTAGACTTGTTCCCTGAGCAAAATCGGCAGGCGATCGCGCTAGAAGACGACGTATGGGAAAGCTGAAGAAATTTTCGCTTGTTTTCATCACTGCTCTCATCGCCTTACTTTTAGTGCAATGCCACGTTGGATCTCTGTCTCCAATTACTGTTGGCAAAAAAGTATGGCTTAAAAACCCCGCTGCTGCTTGGGAAAAAGAAGTCCGTCATCATATTTCAGTGGGAAGCTCGATTGCGAGTGCAAGAGAGCTTTTGGAATTTAATGGCTTTGAGTGTGCTTACGTGAAGGACAACGATGAGACGGAGAACAGGTGGAATCCATCTAGAGCCAGCGGAGAGGGTGATTACCTCTCGTGTAGCGAAGAAAAATCCCCGTGGCTAGCTTGTACTGAGTCTTATCAAGCGTATGTTCGCTACGTTAGAGAAAAAGCGACCGAGATCAACGCTTATGTTGGACAATGGTGTCTTTGACCCTCTCTTCTGCGTTTCAAGCACTACGTCTTTGCTGAGGTTTAACGTCCATCTGATTGTTCGCAATAAACGTTATCCTTAAGCCTTTATCCTTCATCCTTTCCTATGCAAGCCCGTCGAATTGCTCGTGAATTAGCGCTGTTGAGTATCAGCCAGCTACCTGCCAACCAGGAGCGCCTGGAGATGCAGCAGCTCCAAAATGTGGTTGTGGCAGCCGTGCGGACGCTGACCAGTGAGGCGCAGGATGCTCTGGAAACGGCATCGGCTGAGCTACAGCAGGGAAGCGCCCGTTTGTTGACCAGCGAAACCCGTGCAGCGGATGTTGAGAGCGCTAGAGCAATGGTGAATGAGGCGATCGCGCTCACTCAGACTGCCATCAATCGTCTGGGCGTAGCGATCGACGTGCCTGAATTTATTCAACTGGCAAATCAGCAAGATGTGCGCCACTATACGCTTGAAATTATTGGCAAACTGAAGGCAAATCGGGACGAAATTGATCAAATTCTGTCTACAGCGCTGGTCGATTGGCAGCTCTCTCGCCTTGCCTGGATCGATCGTGATATCCTCCGCATCGCTGTCACGGAGATTCTTTTTTTAGGCATTCCCGATCGCGTCGCTGCAAACGAAGCCGTGGAGTTAGCAAAACGATACAGTGGCGAAGACGGACATCGCTTTATCAATGGTGTACTGCGACGAGTGACGGATCAGCTCAAAGCAGACAAGAAAGCAATGGGAGGGCTGGGGCGAAATGACGTTTGATTGGTTTCGTCGGCAATATGACCAGAATGCTGAGAGCGTTCCAGCAGCAGAAACTGATCCAGCAGCACAGGAATCAGCGGTAGAGAATGAGGCGGCTCCTGCCGTTGCTGAAGATTACCTGAGCTGGGCAAAGGTTGCTTACCAAAACATTCAAAAGCGGCAACAAACTGAGGCGATCGCCACACCTTCAGAGGTGCCCGCAGCAACAGAAACAGTGAAGGACGCGATCGCCGATGTTGAATCAGCGTCCTCAGACATCGCTGTACCAGCCGCTACTGATGTGGCGGCTGCAGAACCAGCTACACCGCTACCATTTTGGGCGCAATCTGAAGCCGATCGCCAGGAGCGGCTAGAACGCCTCAAAGAAAATGCCATTGTCGAACCAGAGCCTGCGATCGCGCCAACTACAACGGCTCCAGACCCAACCGCACCCGCTACAACCGCTGTAGATGACGCTGAGCTGGTTCTTGATGAAGGTTTTCTCTGGTCATCGGAAATTCTCGCTGCGCAAGGGCGACGACCAGACCAGATTTCGCTAGAAGAAATTACCTGGCTCAATCGTCTGCGGCAAGGGTTAGACAAAACACGACGCGGTTTGATTAATCAACTACGGTCGATCGTGGGGCAGGGACCGCTGAACGACGATGCCGTAGACGAAATTGAGTCGGTACTCCTGCAAGCGGATGTGGGTGTTGCTGCAACCGACGCGATCATTAGTGCCCTGCAAAGCAAGCTGCGGCAAGAAACGCTGCCACCGGATGCTGCCCTTACTTATTTGAAGCAGATCTTGCGCGACATGCTAGATGCGCCGTTAAAGAACGCTAAGACCCGTTTCTTTGCACCCGAAGACGAGACGCTCAATATTTGGCTAATCACGGGCGTAAACGGTGCTGGGAAGACAACCACGATCGGCAAACTCGCCCACATCGCCCAAAAATCGGGGTACAACTGCTTGATTGCGGCGGCTGATACGTTTAGAGCGGCAGCCGTCGAGCAAGTGAAAGTGTGGGGCAGTCGCAGTGGCGTAGAAGTCATCGCTAACCCAGGACAGAACACCGATCCCGCAGCCGTTGTCTTTGACGCGATCGCGGCTGCCCAGTCACGCGGCACCGATTTACTGCTCGTCGATACGGCTGGACGCTTGCAAAACAAGAAAAACCTGATGGATGAACTCAGCAAAATCCGCCGCATTATCGACAAAAAAGCGGACAACGCAGTCGTCGAATCGCTACTGGTGCTGGATGCAACCCTGGGGCAAAACGGGCTGCGACAAGCCGAAGTCTTTTCAGAAGCGGCTCAGCTCAGTGGTGTGATTCTCACGAAACTAGATGGCACGGCGAAGGGCGGCATTGCGCTGGCGATCGTGCAGCAGCTTGGTTTGCCCATCCGCTTCATTGGTGCTGGAGAAGGCATCGAAGATCTCCGCCCCTTCTCCAGCTATGAGTTTGTGGAAGCGCTGCTGAATGGTTAGGGATAAGGGCTGAAGGATAAAACAAGCATCAGCTGACGCACCGCGATCGTGGTTCACCACAACGGAAGGTTCACTGCAACGAAAAAAACAGGACATCTAAGTTATGGACAATCCCTTACAACAACGCATCAATCAATATCAACTGCTCAGTGAACTACGGCTGAAGTTACTACGCTTGCACAAGCTTTTATTAGAAGCAGAGCGCATTGCCTATGAACAGGTACAGGGACAAGTCTCAAAAGGACAACTGCTGCAATTAGTCATCTCCCATGACCAATTTGCCTGGTTGCATCGGCTTTCTCAGATCATTGTGCAAATCGATGAGCTACAACAAGCCGATGAACCTATTACGCTAGAAACGATCGAAACCTTCCTGACTGACGTGCGAACACTGTTAACCCCCTCTGAAGCAGGTGATGATTTCGCTACAAAATACGATGCGGCGTTGCAGCAAAACCCTGATGTGGTACTGGCACACGCCGACGTTGTAGCACTGCTTACCACTACATCTCAACGTTGACTGCATCAATTCAGAGCTTATCTGCTACCGTTGGTAAACTAAGCCCCAAGTTTGGTAAGCCCCAAGTTTGGTAAGCCCCAAGTTTGGGCATCCTCCCATAAAGTCAGTCCAACCAAAGGTGATTCTAGGGATATATTCGTTAGAATCAATTGCGCTAACTGTCTGCTCTCGCAGTAATCGTTCGTTTACCTCAAACCCAATGACTGCTGTGCCTCTTCCTCGACAGCCAGCGCAACGATCGGAGACTGGGACAGTGCCACCGTCTGCGGCAAACACTCCAGCTACCGAAATTCTGCGCGATCGGCTCACTGTTCGTACCCCTGGTGGTGCGAATAGCGGTGGTGCGCCTGAAGTCACACCCGTCTTTGCCCTCAAAGAATTGGTGGCACGGCTAAACCGAGAACAGCACAAAATTCAGGATTTACTGAGTTCATTGGGCTTTGCGCTGCGGAGTTTCAACAATCTCAATCAGTTCTTGGAGCTGATCCCGCTGATGGCAAGCCGGGTCACAGACAGCGATGGTGGAGCGCTACTACTGTTTAAGCCGAATGGTCAAGTGCGTTTAGAGCGGCTCCACTGTCAGGATAGTCGCTGGTGTCAGGACATTCGTAAAGCGCTAGAGACGGCAACTCGCCAAGTAACATCCTCGCTGCCTACAACGGCTGCTGGCGAGACGATCGCCCTTACGCCCAGCGCGATCGCCACCCTTGATCATCAGGTCAGCCATTATTTGGGTGCCGATGTGCAGCTTTTTGGCACTGCCATTCTGGTCAAGAATACAGAACGCGGACGGCTGTACGTCTTTAGCCGCGATCCACAATATGGGTGGACAGAAACTCGTCAGAAACTGGTGCGCCTGGTTGCCGACCAGACCGCAGTGGCGATCGAAAACGATGAACTGACCGTCGAACTTCGCAAAAAAGAACGCCTCGATCGAGAGCTTGAAATTGGAGCCGAAATTCAACTGCGCCTGCTGCCGCGATCGTGCCCCAAAATTCAAGGCATTGAACTAGCCGCCCGCTGTCAATCAGCCAATCGAGTCGGCGGCGATTTCTATGACTTCATCCCTGCCAGCTACGACCAGATTCGCTCCAAAAAAGATGGCAGCAGCGAATGGGGACGCTGGAGTTTGGTGATCGGTGATGTCATGGGCAAAGGCGTGCCCGCTGGCTTGATCATGACTATGACGCGAGGTATGTTGCGGGCAGAGGTACTCAACGGGCACTCACCTGCGCGCATTTTGCAGCACCTCAACCGCGTCATGTACGCCGACCTGGAAAACTCCAATCGCTTCGTCACGCTTTTTTACTCAGAATATGATCCCAAGACGCGGCTCTTGTCTTATAGCAACGCTGCCCAAAACCCGCCCTTGCTGTGGCAGGCTGCAACCAAAACTATCCGGCGGCTAGACACACTGGGAATGCTGATTGGGCTAGATGCCGACACACACTATCATGATGCCCAGGTGCAGCTTCAAGCAGGCGACACGCTGATTTACTACACTGATGGCTTTACCGATGCTGCTAACCAAAGTGGCGATCGCTTTGACGAAGAGAATTTGACGCGATCGTTCCAATGGGCGTGTCAGCACTGCAATCATCCCCAGGCAATTCTAGAATACTTGTTCAATCAAGTGCAGAAATTCACTGGCACGGCAAACCGCAACGCAGATGATATGACCCTCATTGTGATGCAGGTGAAAAGTGCTGTCAGCGATCAGCCGTCAGCCATCAGCCCTTAGCTTGTCTCCACCCCTAATCGCTGAATACAGTTATCAGGCACACCTGTCCAGTGCATGACGCTGCGATCTGAACAGGCGCACGCGATCGCCTCCGGTCGTGATCCAATTTCAAAGAGCAAACACGGCAGGTAGAAACGGGGTGCAGGGATAACGCCCTCACACCCAATCTGCAACCCTTATCTTTAAATTGGTCAGGACTGACGCATCAGGTGTTTAGATCCCCGACTTCTGATTAAAGTTCTGTCTTAAAAGCCAACTCAAGCATAGAAGTCGGGGATCTTTGCATAAATCCTATTGGTATGATTTTTTGTTAACGTTTGTTTGCCGTGATACGACATGTAACGGTTGAAATCGGCGATGCTAGCCAAACCCAAAGTCCGATCGGTCGCTTGCACCTGGGGTGAAAAAAGAATGTCTGGTTTTTGCCCTCAGGCTGATCGCTGAATGCTGATGGCTGACCGCTAAATTAACCTGGAGTGAAAAAAGAATGTCTGGTTTTTGTCCTCAGGCTGATCGCTGAATGCTGATGGCTGACCGCTAAATTAACCTGGGGTGAAAAAAGAATGCCCGGTTTTTGCTCTCAGGCTGATGGCTGAATGCTGATGGCTGACCGCTAAATCAACTGTGTATAGCGGTGTTCTAGCAAGCCCTCTTGTTGAAAGAAACTGACGATGGAGATCATATATGGAAGCCTGGATTCGTGACCTGCCCAAAGCCGAACTACACATTCATATCGAAGGGTCACTGGAACCGGAGTTAATGTTTGCGATCGCCCAACGCAACCAAATTGACCTGCCCTACACCTCAGCGGCAGCAGTCCGCGATGCCTATCAATTTAGCGACTTACAGTCGTTTCTGGATATCTACTATGCCGGGGCAGGGGTATTGCTGCATGAGCAAGATTTTTATGACATGACCTGGGCATATCTGGAGCGGTGCGCGGCGCAGAATGTACGCCATACCGAGATTTTCTTTGATCCGCAAACTCACACCGATCGCGGTATTCCCTTTGCTGTAGTCATCAACGGCATCCATCAGGCATTAGTGGATGGCAAACAGTTGGGTGTTTCATCGCAGTTGATTTGCAGTTTTCTCAGGCACCTCAGCGCCGATTCGGCAATGGCAACGCTAGAGCAGGCGCTACCGTTCCAGGATTGGCTGGTGGGCGTGGGGTTAGATTCGTCTGAGATGGGACATCCTCCCGCTAAGTTTCAGGCGGTGTTTGAACGGGCACGGGCGGCAGGCTTTCTCACAGTGGCACATGCGGGTGAGGAAGGACCACCGGACTATATTTGGCAGGCAGTGGAACTGCTGAAGGTCGCACGGATTGATCATGGTGTGCGGTGCTTGGAAGATCCAAAGCTGGTGGCATATCTTGCCGATCGCCAGATTCCACTCACCGTTTGTCCACTCTCAAATGTCAAGCTCTGTGTGTTTGATGACATGACAACGCACAACCTGAAGCAACTGTTAGACGCGGGACTCTGTGTGACGATTAATTCGGATGATCCAGCGTATTTTGGCGGTTACCTTGCCGAAAACTTTCAGTCGATTCGCGATCACCTGATGTTAACAACGGCGGAAATCCACCAACTGAGCCGCAATGGCTTTCAAGCTGCTTTTTTGCCACCTGAAACCAAGGGGACATTGCTGCACGAGGTCAATCGCTTTATGGCAACAGTCGGCGTGGAACCAGAGGGTCGCACGATCGCGGATCGCGCGTAGAGCGATCGCGCATGAGTTCCGGTCTCAGATAGCTTCTCCACAGCCCTCTTCGTGCGATCGTTCACATAATTTTCTGGTATCCTTTCAGTCCTGTAAGATAAACGTGTGCGCTGGTTGGCATCCATTAGAAAGGGGAGAGAGCGGCAATGGTCATCGGCATAATACCGGATGTAACGATCGGTTTAATTGATCCAACGTACTGGCTGGATGTGTCTTGGCTGGATGCATCTTGGGCTAACGTATTACAGCCAGCTCACTGGCATCTACCCATTGACTTAGCGGCATTTGGCGACAAAAAGCTTGAAGTTGATCTGGCAGGTGACGTGCAGAGAGCATTCAATAACTTTGTCAAAACAGGGCAGGTTTGGGCATTTCTCATCGGCATTATTTTTGGCTACTTTGTGAAAGCATTTACGTCCTTTGGCTAAACCAAAGAATGAGCGTTGGGCGTTGCTGATTTGGTGTATGAATGCTCAGGTTTGCCCACCCTTCGTGAAGCAAACTACACCCTAGCCGTCTCCCAAAAGGAGAGGGGACAAGCGTTTTAGCTCCCTTCTCCTTGGGGAGAAGGGTATAGCCCTTCGGGCATTCAAGAAAGGAGATGAGGGTGATTCATACTCGCATTCAGCAACGCCCTGAGAACAGTTCGGGGTTGTTTTTTGTGGTATTGAGTGTAATAGATTTGAATTCCTTCCAGGGTTTGCCAAGCGTTCAGGTAAAAAACTGGGCTAACCAATTCTGCAATGCTAGACAAAATCCAAACGCTTTAACACAGTGAGAATTGCTTTGAATCAAGACCTCTCTCAACCATCAGCAGCCATTCAGCCGTCTACCTGGAGCCAGCGCTTTGAGTCGGCACTTCATCCCGCGATCGCCCGCTTTAACGCCAGCATCGGCTTTGACATTCAACTGATTGAGTACGACCTGACGGGTTCTCAAGCTCATGCACGAATGCTGGCACACACGGGCATTATTGCTACTGAAGAGGGAGAACAACTGGTCAAGGGTCTGGAGCAAATTCGGCAAGAATACCGCCAGGGGCTTTTAAAGCCTGGTGTTGAGGCAGAGGATGTCCACTTTGCGGTTGAGCGTCGTTTGACCCAAATCGTAGGCGATGTCGGCAAAAAACTCCACACAGCACGATCGCGCAATGACCAGGTAGGCACCGATACGCGCCTCTATTTGCGCGACCAGATTCAGCAAATTCGGCAGCGAGTGCGATCGTTCCAGTCGATCTTGTTAACGCTGGCAGAACAGCACGTCGAAACGCTGATTCCTGGCTATACGCATCTACAACGGGCACAACCCCTCAGCCTTGCCCATCATCTGCTTGCCTATTTTGAAATGAGCCAGCGCGACTGGGAGCGGCTGGGCGAAATCTATCAGCGGGTGAATATTTCGCCGCTTGGCTCTGGTGCGCTGGCAGGTACGACCTTTCCCATCGATCGCCACTACACGGCTGAGTTGCTCAATTTTGGTGGTGTCTATGCCAACAGCTTGGATGGAGTGAGCGATCGGGACTTTGCGATCGAATTTCTCTGCGCTGCCAGCCTCATCATGGTGCATCTCAGCCGCCTGTCCGAAGAAGTCATCCTGTGGGCATCGGAGGAGTTTGGCTTTGTCACGCTTAAAGATAGCTGCTCCACAGGCTCCAGCATTATGCCTCAGAAGAAAAACCCTGATATACCCGAACTCGTGCGTGGCAAAACGGGCAGGGTTTTTGGACATCTCCAGGGATTGCTGGTACTTATGAAAGGCTTGCCCCTGGCTTACAACAAAGATTTGCAGGAAGACAAAGAGGCACTCTTTGATGCGGTTATCACCGTGCAGGGCTGTCTAGAAGCGATGACGATCTTGCTGCAAGAGGGGCTAGAATTCCGCGTGGCGCGACTTCAAGCAGCCGTTAATGAAGACTTTTCTAACGCAACGGATGTGGCGGATTATTTAGCAGGCAAAGGCGTACCCTTCCGCGAGGCATACAATTTGGTGGGGAAAGTGGTGAAGACTTCTCTGTCTCAAGGCAAGCTGCTAAAAGATCTGACGCTAGACGAATGGAAGGCGCTTCATCCGGCATTCGAGTCTGATATTTACGCCGCGATCGAGCCTGCACACGTTGTCTCTGCCCGCAACAGCTATGGTGGTACAGGTTTTGCCCAGGTGCGACAGGCATTGCAAAACGCCAAAGCAGTCCTTTCATAGGTGATGTTACATTCTGTAGGGACGTTACATGTAACGTCCCTACAGACGAGAACAATCAATCGTTATGTCTCACCCGCTTCAGCATGGGCAGGTCTTCTTTAGCCCCGGTTGCCACTTCAGCTACCGCGTCATTGGTGCCTGCTGCCGCTTGTTCGATCGCGAACAGTTGCCCTATCCCTGCTGCCGACTTCAGTGGCGCGGCAAAGAACCAAGCTGGCGACGCATTGGTAAACGCTTCATTGTCGATCTATCCACCAAAAAACATCCCTCTTACAGCGTCGAGATTTTGGGACAGGGCTTACTAGAACCGATCGTCATTACCCTTTATGCCGTGAATTTACCCGAAGAGACGAGAAGCTGGTGGCACAGCGATCGACCAGAGCAGCGCAATGGTGATTCACCTTCTGGAGTAGCCTCTGTAACGAAGCCAGTTATGACGACATGACCACGACTGGAAAACTCCTGAGAGTTGAGTTGAGTCGGATCAAGCATCGTGTTAAAGCTGATTGCGGGCTTTGAGCTGAAGGTAGCGATCGACTAACTGATCACTAATCTGATCAGCAGGTGCATCCAGCACAAGCACACCTTTTTGTTTGAGTTTTGCCAGCGCTAACTGACGTTGTGCCAGTAAATCGAGCGCCACCGCACGAGCATAGGTCGTAGGAAGATCGGTAGTGAGAGCGTGTGCTTGCGTATCAACTTGAGGATCGCGCAACGTCACGCAGAAAGGTAGATGGCGTGGGGAGAGTCGTCCCATTGCTACCAACAGTTCTGTCGAAGCAGTTGAGTCAATCACTTCAGTAATGAGAACGACTAGTGCACGGCGCGTTTGACGGGTAGCAACGGTTGTGACTGCACTGACGTAGTCTGGCTCCAACAGCACGGGATGAATGGGTGTCAAGCGCTCGATCATCTTGGGCAACTGGGCTTGACCACGATCGGGCGGAATCCAGGCGTGCATTTGGCGATCGAATACTCCAATGCCGACTCGATCGCCTCGGGTTAGCCCAGCTAGCGCCAACGATAACGCTGCATTCAAGCCCCAATCAAACCGTGCTAAGCCTTTCACCTGAGCGGTCATCAACCGTCCGCGATCGAGTAATACCAGCAGGGTTTGTTCCTGCTCTGGCTCCAGCACTCGCACCAACACGCGACTGCGACGAGCGGTGGCATTCCAGTCAATCAGGCGTGGATCGTCCCCTGTTGCATATTCGCGCAGTTCTGAAAACTCGGTGCCCATGCCCTGACGACGGGCACGACGCAGATTACCGCTGGTTTGTAGCGTCAGGCGAATGGACAGCGATCGCAGCCCGATCAAATCAGGATAGACGGCTACAGTGTCGTGCTTGGGGACTTTCCAGTTGTGCCACGCTAACCCCCAGGCTCCCAACTGACGTACCTGAATACCGCCCCACGTGTACTCGCCTCGTTTAGATGGAAAAACCTGATAGGTCAGTGCTTCGCGGCTGTGGGCGGGTAATGCCAGGTGCAGCGGTTGGGTGGTGGTTGAAAATGCCTGCGGGTAGAAATCTCGAATTTGCAGCACAGCAGGCTGGTAGCCCGTTTTCACCGTTAGCTGTACCGGGTTGTTGCGCCCAATCGAAAGGCGATCGCTGTGATCACGCTCCACCACAGCCCGACCCGATCGCACTCGGCGCTCATCGATCACTGCCAGCACCAGCACAGCCGCATCAAACCCTAACGTCAGCAGGATTGATACACCCAGAAACTGCGGGTTAATGACATCGGACCCGATCGCGGCAACGCCTAGCCCGATCGCAGTACCCAGCAGCAACAGTTGATAAACGCGACTGGATGGGATCATAAGCGAAATGGACGGTTAATAAGAATCGACCTTATCCTAACTCTGTGGTGAGGAAAATTTTCAAGTCGAGCCGCTGGCTTTTAGCTTTTAGCTTTCAGCGTCTAGCCCATCCCCTATTCCCCACTCCCTATTCCCCACTCCCTATTCCCCACTCCCCGCTCCCCACTCCCTATTCCCCACTCCCCGCTCCCCACTCCCTATTCCCCACTCCCCACTCCCCACTCCCCACTCCCCACTCCCTATGGTGTCACCGTTGCAGAAGGCTGAGTGTTTAGATACGTCAGAAAGTCTTCCAACTCATCGTCCGTGAGTTCACTACGCGTTTTTTTACCGTAGGTTTTTTGTAGGTAGGTGCTGCCCTGTCGCTTGCTCCAGCCGATGCGATCGATCTCCACGCCAATCTGCGAGATCAGTGAGGACAAATCTCTCGACGCACTCCCAGACGTATCAGCCTCCGGTGCTGCCGGATCTTTGCTGGCACTTGGCTTGCGGGGCTTGCTTTTAGGCGCTGGTTCCTCAGTTGCTGTGGGAGAAGCATCATCTGTGCTGGCGCGATCGCCAGTTGCCTCTTCCACAGTTAGCGGTTCAGGTTCCTCAAATGGTTCGTCGTCATAGGGTGAGGGTGTATCATCAGGCGCATCGTCATAACTGGGCAGGGCATCATCAAGCAGCACGCCATCGGGTAGTGCATCAGATGTATCCAGTTCCATTTCAGAGACGTAGGGTGTTGCCGCAGATGGGTCAACTGACGCAGTAGAGAAGGGCACTGGAACGTCGGGAATGAGCGCTGGCTCGAACGCTAACGTGGGAAAAGGTGAGGGAGGGGCGATCGCTCCCTCAGCACCCGGCGATGTTATTGAAGTCGCACCGTCTTGAAGCGCGCCGCCATCCAACGTTTTGGGAAACCGCGTCATGTCCTTGAAGGCACTCATCAGCGGGTTCGTTGGAGCGCTGAAGTTGGGAGCAGGCATCGCAGGGATACCAGATGGAGCGGGATGAATGCCTAGCAGTGCCAACACCCGCAGCCGCGCCTGATCTTCTGCTTGCTCAACGGTTGCAGCATTGGACAGGCTGGTTGCTAGTGTCATACTGCCTAGCTGCACCAGCGCCCGTACAACAAAATGGTCAGCGTGAATTTGCACTAACTCGGTTAGTAGTCCACTGGTGGGATAGCGGGTTTGCAATTGTCTAAACAGCGAATGCAGGTCAAGTGATTCAGGCATTGAGATGGCAGGGGTTTAAAGGGACGATCGGGTCATCAGTAACGATGTTAAGCGACTGAAGAGAGACAAAGCATCCTCTTGGAAAAAGCGCTATAGCGGTTCTCGTTTGATTGCAGTCTAAATTTCTAGGTTTTAAGGCAGGAGGCAGGAGGCAGGAGGCAGAAGGAAAACTGCCCTCTGCCCTCTGCCCTCTGCCTCTGAAGAATGCTCACCATCAAATGCCGATACGCTTAAAACCGGATGTCTTGCAGCGGACTGCTAGGATTCTTCATGTGCTATAGACTTGACAACTATACTTATCTACAGGTAATGCTGCGAACGGCTTAAAGCTGTTTCAGGTTAGAGTTGTAGACTTCACATGCGAGTACGTTGTTGGAAAGCCCAAGACTCATCCGCACTCATTTTGATCGCCAAACTAAACGCATCCAGCGTGACGTTTTGCGAATGGGTGCTTTAGTGGAAAATTCCTTCTGGATGGCGCGTCAGGCACTGTTTGACCGCGATCTAGACGCTCCCGCTAAAATCGCGGTGCAAGACAAACAAATTGACAAGCTTTATCGCCAGATTGAGCAAGATTGCGTGAACTTAATTGCGCTTCAGGCTCCCGTTGCTCAAGATTTACGCCTCCTCAGCGCTATGATGCAGCTTGTGCGTGATCTAGAACGCATCGGCGACTACGCTGAAGATTTGGGCGAAATCGCTATTCGTCTGTTTCACTACCCGCCGCCAGTCTATATGGGACAAGTGCAGATGATGTGCGATCGCTGCCGCGCCATGCTGGCAATGAGCCTCGCCGCTCTTTCTGACCTGGATGCCGAATCGGGACTGCAAATTAAGATCAAAGACGATGCGGTTGATCTCGACTACGAAACGCTCTACGACCTTCTGGCACATCAGCGCGATGTTCCCGGCATTGTTGAGCCGATCGTGCTGATGATCCTTGTCATTCGACACATGGAGCGCATGGCAGACCACGCCACTAACATCGGTAAGCGCGTTGCTTACATCGTCACTGGGCAGCGGTAGGAGAGGTGAGGGGTGAAAGGGGGTGAGGAGTGAGGGGTAAGGGGTGAGAAAGTTTTGAATTGAAAAAATCAGGCGTTGGGCTTGGAATGTCGCGCTTGAAAGTCGGAGTGTCGAGCTTTGAACTCGGAGTGTCGAGCTTTGAGGTCGGAGTGTCGAGCTTTGAACTCGGAGTATCGAGCTTTGAGGTCGGAGTATCGAGCTTTGAGGTCGGAGTGTCGAGCTTTGAACTCGGAGTGTCGAGCTTTGAACTCGGAATATCGAGCTTTGAACTCGGAGTGTCGAGCTTTGAACTCGGAGTGTCGAGCTTTGAACTCGGAGTGTCGAGCTTTGAGCCTGAGCGGTCAAGGTTTAGTCGAAAAACCTCGCATCGCCTACCTCACTCCTGCCTCCTGCCTCCTGCCTCCTGCCTCCTGCCTCCTGCCTCCTGCCTCCTGCCTCCTGCCTCCTG
>NZ_JCACKI010000004.1:0-149307 GCF_059505325.1 Tildeniella sp. | reverse complement strand
TCAGCGGTCAGCGGTCAGCGGTCAGCGGTCAGCGGTCAGCGGTCAGCGGTCAGCGTCAAGATACAAGCTTCTTCGCGCAACATCAGCTGATCGCTCTATTCATTCTTTTGTTCTTTCCACTAGGCTAATGGGGCGCTCTGGAGTGGGTAGCGCTCCGGTTACAGGGGCTATAGTAGCGGTCGTGGCAGCCGTAGGGATAAATAGTTTGTCACCTTGTTGCAGTACAATGTCGCGGGTACGATCGCTCGCTTGAAGTGGCTGCCGAACATCGACATTGATGACCTGTCTCGCGGAGGTGTCGCTAATGCGATGGATTTGTACTTGCTGCAAATCAGCACCGTCTAACGCGCCGCCTGCTTGTTGAATTGCACGCGACACAGTGGGCATGCCAGCATTGGGGGGCGCATCGATTCTGCTACCGTTAGCAACGGCATAAATACCAGGACGCGGTACGGCACCACTCACCTGTACAGCCATTGTGGGTGGGGCTGATTCGGACTTGGCGAGTGTTTGATAAATGAAAGCCGCCGCGTCAGCACGTGTGGGAGTGCGATCGGGGTGAAGCTGCTGCAACCCATCATAAGAAACAGGCGACGCTGTGAATGCTTTCTGCGCCATCAAGGTAAACTGACGCGATGTGACCAGTTCGTCAGGACGAAAACTACCATCATCAAAGCCTCGCACAACCCCCTTTGCCGCTAATGACTCAATATAGCTTTCTGCCCAGTGCCCTTTAACATCTGATAGCGGCGTGTTGACAGAGGTGAAGGGTAAAGACTGGGTCGCGCCAACGTTCGATTTACTCTGGTCAATTAAGTCTGGTTGACTCTGACTACCTGCGTCTAGTGCTGTGTTACCAGCATTTTGCATGGGTGCAGTATCAAGGCTGGGAGTTGTAGCTAACCGGGTTGGCAGCGATCGCAGCGTGGGTGGCACGTTCACTACTGGTAAGCTACCTCTAGAAGCAACACTACGGTTGGCGGCTAGCGTTGCCTTAGCAGGTACGTTAAGGCGAGGCTTTGTAGTATTTGCTGTCATGGTTTCAGGCGCAGCGATCGCACCTTTAGTCGGTGTCTTTGCCTGTTCTACGTTCGTGCCATCCGGCTTAGCGTTGGACGCAGCTTCATCATCGGGATCGAAAAGATGAGGAAAAAGAGCAGCAAAGCTGTGATACAAGGCAAACGTAGCCAACGTGCTACAAACAACCGTTGTTGCAATGGGGATACGCATAAAGCTTAAGTCAATAATTGAGCTTGAATGTCTGGCAGCGCGACGAACAATCTGTCAAGATTTTTTGAGCGATCGAAAACCCTTCAGAACTATCCCTAAAACCACCCCATCTTCGTCAACGTAAGACTGACAGCTACATTCACAGACGATTAAAGGGTGTCAAGGTCGCGTTCATGCTTGGGCGATCGACCGTTTACGGGAACTACTACCCAATACGGTACTTCACCTGACCGTCAGGACAGAATGCCAAATCATCCTGACAATTCAGATGCTAACTAGCAGTCAGCAGGCAGAAAAAAGATAAGCGCCAGATCTCCGTTGGTTCACTCCTACGTATCCATGAGCAAAACCAGCTTGCCTGTTGTCGAACCAGTTTCAAGCGATCGATGCGCTGCTGCCGCCTCAGCTAGAGCAAACGTCTGGCTCACGTGAAGCTTGAGGTGCCCTGCATCAATTAACGCTGCACACTGTTGCAAAATCGTTGCTTGCGCCTGCTGTTCTGCTACTAAGCCTTTCAACATCGGCAGCAACATCAGTTCAAAGCTCACGCGCTGATTGCGAGTACGGGCAGTTTTCCAAGCGGTCGCGGGGTCGGCTTCCAGAATCGTCACGATGTCGCCATAAAACTTTGTGGCAGCGAAAGATTGACCGAGCATCGCACCGCCCACCGTATCGAAGGTAACATCCACGCCCTGGTCATGTGTCCAAGCCATTACCGCCTGCACCACATTCGTATCTTTGTAAAATAGGACTTGACTGGCACCTAAATCCCTGACAAACGCTGCTTTTGCTTCCGTGCTCACCGTCGTGCAAACTTCGGCACCGCTCCATGTGGCTAACTGAATAGCCACATGCCCGACACCACCCGCCCCTGCATGAATGAAAACCCGCTGCCCCGTCTGGAGCCGTGCGCGATCGTACAGCGCTTCCCATGCTGTAATCAGGACTAGAGGAGCCGCCGCCGCTTCTGCAAAACTCATCGTGGTTGGTTTGTGAGCCGCAAAGCGAGCATCGACGATCGCCCACTCCGCATAGTTGCCGGGGTGCCCACCCAGACCACCATTGCAAAAGTAAACCTCGTCTCCTGGTTGAAACTGCCGCACTGCTGCACCGACAGCTTCGACAATGCCAGCACCATCACAGCCCAAAATCGCAGGCAGACGATCGGGGAAAAAGGTGCCTCGTTGACGCAGCTTTGTGTCGATCGGGTTGATCCCAGCCGCTTTCAGACGTACTAATAATTCAGTCTCTTGCTGAAGCGTTGGCTCCGGCACATCGCCCATTTGCAAAACATCTGGCGTTCCGGGAGCGGTCATCAAAACAGCTTTCACAGGTTGCCTCTCGTTTCACACGTTGTTATGCGTGTTCTTACACTGAACACGGAAGAAAAAAATACTCCGTACGAGAGTGATGACTTCAGCTCACATACGGGTTGAATAGATCATAGCCATTATGAAACGCAACGATGACTGACGCAAAGCGAACACTTAAAATCTCCGATCTTTCTGATGAAGCGTTGATCGAAATTTGCCGAGCCGCAGAAGTCATCGCGTGTGAATGCCCCGGCTATCTGGCGCGCATTCTGCGTCAAGTCAGAACTTTCCGCAACTACACCATCACCTGCATCGAACAGTTCCCTCAAGACACCGAAACCCATCTTTGGTTAGCAGATCGCGCAGGGCAAGCAGAAGCATTGCTTCATCAAACGATGATTGAACTCATGCAAAAAGAAGAATTAATTGACGATTCCGAGCATATTTTGTTGGATCGGCTTTCTGAACGCGCACGTGCAACAGCGCTCAAGCAACTTGGTATTAATTAAATGGACGTATAAGAAAGAGACAACAAGCTGTTTAAGGGAGCATGTCACCTTTGCGCCCTCACCCTTTTCTTGTATGCCGCAAGGCTTTAAGCCCTCTCCCCAAGGAGAGGGACTTTGAAGCTGGCTCCCTTCTCCTTGGGGAGAAGGGCTGGGGATGAGGGCAAAGGCAGCAAGTTGCGAAAGTGACATGCTCCCCTGTTTAATGTTTACCACTGGGCTTACACGATCGGTTTTAATGTCAACAAATCCTTGCATTTCAGAATATCTAAAAAGGCGAAGACGGCTGGTACCTGTAGCGCATCTGCTAACACGGCAATGCCAATCACGCGATAAATCGGTACGGGTAAACTAAAGACCTGAACACCCACAGGAATTGGCTCGGCTGATAAGCGGGGCAGAACCGCTGCGCCTAATCCACGAGCCACCATGCTGACGATCGTCGAATCGGTGTTCACACGATAGGCAACGTTTAACGTGCAGTTAAATTTGAGGCAGTGCGCGTAAAACTGTAGCATCGTGGGATCTGTTTCTGGTGGCATAATCATCGGATGATGAGCGAGTTCGCCCCAGGTGAGGTGCTTATTTTTGAGCTTGAATGTGGGCGGAAATAATGCCACAAATTCATCTTGAAGTAATTCCCAAACCTCAAAATCTTCGCTAGTTGGCAAATAGGTGAAACCGATGTCTGCTCGTCCTTCTCGGAGCGTTTGTTCAACCTCCGGCAAATCTTCATGATCAGTCAGAAGCACGGCAATATCAGGAAAGCGCTGCCGAAACTGCGCGATCGCCTCTGGCAAAATGTGAGTTGCCACACTGCGAAACGAGGCAATGCGCACTTGTCCACCCCGTAGCCCTTTCGCTAGATTTGCTTCCTTCGTCATCCCGTCTAACGACTGCATGATCTGACGGGCATAAATGAGCACGCGATCGCCCACTGGAGTCATATAAGCACCATGACGACCCCGCGAGATCAAGACAATGCCCAGCATCTCTTCCAGGGTTGCGATCGCATGGCTAACTGCTGACTGCGAGAGACCTAACTGCAACGCAGCCTCCCCAAAGTTGCCTCGCTCTGCCACTGCAATGAGGGCACGCAACTGTGACAGTTTAATCTGACCTTGACGATTGACATTCATGGTCGATGGCATCATCTTCTATCGATTTTGTTCATGGACGTGATAAACGCTGTCTTTTGATTTGTGTGAAGGTAGTTGACTAGACTGAACACAGTTCAAGCTTGTCTTCTGTTATGTCTGCTACAAAATCTAACGTTCTTCATACCAGAGGCATCCTACTGCTGATTGCTACTACTTTAATCTGGGGAACGACATTTCCAGTTGTCAAGGCAACGGTAGTTAGCATTACGCCCTTGTCACTTATTGCCATCCGCTTTGCTCTGGCAGCGCTGGTCTTTGTTCCCTGGCTGCGTCCCTTCAACGCTCGGCTGTTGCGTGATGGTGTCCTGTTAGGCTTAGCCTACCTGGCATCCTACATTGCCCTCACCGTTGGCGTTGAAACGATCGCGGCTGGTCGGGCAGCGTTCATGCTGAGCTTGAGCGTAATCCTGGTGCCGTTACTGGGGCTTTTCCTGGGTCGTCGGCTACAGATCATGGGGCTGGTCGCTGCTGTGCTGGCGATCGTGGGCATTGGCATCATGTCCTGGGATGGCGGTGGCTTGAGCATTGGCGACCTTTGGGTATTCGGTGGTGCCTTAAGCTATGCCATTTACATCCTACTGCTGGAGTCAGCGCTCAAACGTCACCCACCGCTAACCCTATCTGCCGTTCAGCTGGTCTTTGTAGCTGGTGTGACTGTGATCTGGGCAGCCCCCGAAATGATGACGCAGTTACCTGCGATCGCTGCCCATTGGGGACAACTCCTTTACCTGGGTCTTGTGGTTACAGCAGCAACAACGATTACACAGGCAGTGGCTCAACAGTGGGTCTCAGCGCATGAAACAGCTCTGCTTTATACCCTTGAGCCAGTGTTTGCAGCTATTTTTTCGTTCTGGTTGCTGGGAGAGCAGTTTGGTGAACGTGGCTTCATTGGAGCCGGACTCATTCTAACGGCAATGGTGCTCAGTCAGAGTCAAGCATTCATTGCCCAACGGCTAGGAGCAACAAAGCTCCCTAGCAAAACATCGTTATTACAATCAAGTGAGGTATCGAGATGAAACTAGCATTACGTTGGTTAGGACATCCAGAATGGGATGCAACAGTACTGAACCAAAACACAGTGACTAATGCTAAAAAAACGCTGTTGTCCTGGTTAGAGAACGCATCGCAGTCTTTCATGCAGCGCTTGATAACAGACGCTGAGCCGAGGGTGTGGCACACTTGCGATGCTGAAGGTAAGCTGTGGTGGCACGCTCACGATTCTGTAACGGGTCGATCGCTCTACAATGCGTCTGAGGCTGAAATACGCATCTGGCTGGAGCAGCGTCACAATCTAGCACTCATGGATTGATCAGGTTCAGTGGTGGAAGCGCTAAAAGGATAGAAGCGATCGCTGTGTAGAGCCGCTCAGATGTTTCGACAGGCTTCGATGCAGCACAACTCTAACAGCCCAATCACTGTAGTAAGAAGCCCCGGCTAGAGAGCTGGGGCTTTTTGACAATTGCGGGGTTAGATAACACAGCCATTATTCCCTTCAAAGCCACGTTCTCATCACGTTCTCGATCGGGTCTAGGGATATGCCGAAAGGTAGAAGGAAGACCCGGTTGTTTGAGGCACTATCAAGTCATTGAGAAGCTCATCATTTTGTTAAAGCAGTCTGTCACCGGGTAGGTAGGCTGCTTTTTTTTCGACTCAATGATTTAGTGGCAACAAAAAGTGAGATTACTGACTCAGACTTTTTGGTGATTTGCTAACGAAAGTAGCTGGAGTAAGGTTATATCGAGCAATTTTGTGCTGTGGTCGCAACCAGGCTCGATCTGGAAAATAAGCTTAAAGAACGTCGGAGCGAGAAGCGATCGCACCATACTGATATGGCTGCTAACGTAAGGAGAAAGGCATGGCACAAGCAAAAACTGGTGATACGGTCAAAGTTCACTACACAGGCAAACTTGATGATGGTACGGTGTTTGACTCGTCGGCTGATCGTGAGCCACTAGAGTTTACGCTCGGTTCTGGAAGCATTATTCCTGGTTTTGAGCGAGCCGTTCTAGGGATGAGTATGGGTGAGTCAAAGACAGAGATCATCCCTATAGACGATGCCTATGGTCCGCATCTGGAAGAAATGGTTGTTGTGGTCGATCGCCAGCAAATGCCCGTTGAAATCGAACCTCAAATTGGTCAGCAGCTTCAACTGCAACAGCAAGATGGACAGGTGCTGCCAGTTGTAATCACCGATGTCTCTAATGCCGCTGTCACGTTGGATGCCAACCATCCCTTGGCGGGCGAAGCGTTGACGTTTGACATTAAGCTAGTCGAAATCGGGTAGTGCATCCAGTGCATTTAGGCTAGGCAGCAATATCGTGCCACTGCCACGTTAAGCTGTAAATCCTTTAGCCTTTCCCTACTGCGCTTCTTCACTGCTGAGGTTGCCGCGCTGCAAAAAGTCTTCCGGTCGCAAATTGGAGAGAAAATCGCGGAATGCCTTGCGCTCGGCTTCGTCAGCATCACGATCGACCGGAATGGAGGCATCAGCGACTACTTCTTCGAGTACCCAGATGGGGCTGTTGGTGCGAAGGGCGATCGCGATCGCATCACTGGGGCGAGCGTCAATCTCTTTTTTCGTCTCGCCGTGAGACACCGTGAGCATCGCGTAAAACGTGTTGTCTTGTAAAGAGTGGATAACGATTCGTTCCAGGCTCATGTCCCATTCTTCGAGGAGGTTGACGAATAGGTCGTGGGTCAGCGGACGAGGTGGGGTTTGGCTCTCCAAGGCGTTGATAATGGCTTTTGCCTGATCTTGACCGATGTAGATTGGTAACTGTCGTCGCTCGGTGGAATCTCTCAAAAGCACAATGGGGCTGCGTGTAGCGGCATCTAATGCAATTCCAGCGACTTTCATTTCAATCATCGTCTTAGCCTCTAGAATACCTGAAGAAAAAAGGAGTCAACGTAACGAACCTGGACTGGATGGGACATAGGCTTAGACGATTATTCTTTGTTCCAGGGAGCCGTCTCTTAGCTAATGGGAACTGGTGTCGCCTCATTACTGAACCCTCTAAGGCAAGAGAAAACGCTAGAACTAGAAGGGGAAGCTAAGATCGAGATAAGCCGTCTGTATCGTGGTGAAAGGTGTCTGACCTTAAGTATGCCCTGATTTATGCCCTGATCCTAGTGGATCATTTAGCAAATTTGACAATCTGAAAAAGTTTCTCAATCGTTGCTTGGGGCTATCTTTTGATGCGAATAGAGCAAATTTGGTCGAAAATTAGCAAATTCTGAGCAAAAACCGTGTTTACTGGTCTTATTCAAGGTTTGGGGACGCTACAGTCTCTCGGAGTCGATAAATTAAGCATCACGTGCCTGCCTGCTACGTCCGGAGTGATCCTGCAAGATCTGGCGATCGGTGACAGTGTGTCCGTCGATGGTGTGTGCCTGACGGTCGTCGAACTGTTGCCACAGGGCTTTATGGCAGATGCCTCGCCCGAAACCCGCGATCGCTCCAGTTTGGGGCAAGAAGACGGCACGCTGGTCAACCTGGAAGCCTCCTTGCGAGTGGGCAGTAAGCTGGGCGGACACTTCGTCACCGGGCACGTGGATGGCATTGGACAATTGCAAGACTCTGTCCAAACCGCCACATCCTGGGAAATGACGTTTATTACAAATCAGGCTCAGGTTGCCCGTTACATCATCCCTAAAGGCAGCATCGCGGTGAATGGCATCAGCCTGACGATCGCTGACTGTGATCCTGCTGGAACCTGGTTTACTGTAGCGGTGATTCCTCATACTTACGCTGAGACCAACCTTAGTTCTTTGCGATCGGGCAGCGTCGTAAATCTAGAGGGCGATATTCTCGGTAAGTACGTCGAGAAGTTTTTGCGGCACGGCATGAGTCCGCACCATACTGAGGAAACGGCTCCGCAAAGCCTAACCCCTGCTTTTTTGGCAGAACATGGCTACTCGTAGCGATCGCATTACTTTCCACTCAGACCGCGCCAGGGAAGATCTTGACTAACAAAAGCTCTAAGCGTGAACGATCGCTGAGACCATTCGACTCCAAGCCTGAGAACTCAGGTAGCGCGATCGTGCCCTTCGGCAAGACGATTCGTCTCACGGCATAGTTAAACACGTCCCCATTTTGGTAGGGCTCGCTATACACTTCCAGGCACTGTTCGATCAGGTTGAAGATCCAGTAGTGGGTAATACCTGCTTCAGCGTAGAGCGATCGCTTCACCTCGCGGTCATACTCCAACGAAGATTCCGCAATCTCGATCACTAGCAGAATATTTTCTGGCGTTGGATGTCCTGACAGGTAGTTGTCCGATCGTGGTCGGACGATCACAAAATCGGGTTCTGGTTCACTGCCAGACGGTAACGAGATGGGATCTTGACACTGAAGTTCAGCATAGCCCACGACCAGTTCTGCCAATTCTCGCAATAGATTTCGACAGCAAGTTGTATGTGCTGTTCCTTTCGCTGCCATCTTGTTAATCTCTCCACGGATCAGTTCAACGCGATCGTCCTCAGCGAAGAAGCCAATCTCAGTCAAGCGGTGATACTCCGCGATCGTGAAGCGTTTGGGCGTTGCTGCCGTCTCTATCCGTTTCATCAAAGTTGCCCTTGTCACAGACACCTCTCAATTTTAAGAGCTTGTCGATTGGAGCGGCTATTAGCTGTCAGCGTTCAGCTATCAGCGTTCAGCGCAGAGCTAATAGCTGAATGCTCTACCGTCTCCTCGCCTTACTCACCATCTTGCGTGAAAGCCGCAGGTGCAATTTTTCTTCCTCTGCCCACTCCTGTAGGAGGCGATAGAACGTTTGGCGATCGTCCGTCTTTAACACAGCAGTCTGGTCAGCGGTTTCAATGACGTAGGGGTAACCGCTGCCGATGATGACTTCGCCTCGCACCCAGTCGAGTACGTTCTCCAACAAACCATCGTCGTAAATCCAGGCAGGTAGCTCTAACCGCACGGGAAAGCCGTCGTGTGCTTTCAGGTAGGTGAAGCCAATTCGGCTCGCGTTGGCGTAGCCTCTCCCTTGGAGATTCGCGCCTGGATAGTGCCTTAAGATTCCCGGTCGGCGGCAGCGGAATAGGGGTGTGCGATCGCCCCACTGCATTCCTCGTACTAACGACGCATCGTGAATGGCAGGTGCATCGGGCAATCCTGGCGTTAATCGTTGCAGCATCAGCGTCAGATCACGAGCGTAGGAGGTGTCAATATAGCCGACCAGCGGGACACGGTACGTTTCGCTTGCTTGCAGGAGCCGCACGATGCAATCGACATAGTGTTGCTGCGTCGCTTCATCAAACGCTTCGGCAAACGTGACCACTAGCGAACCATCGAGGAACGCCAGACACCGATCGCAGCCTGCTCGGTCTTCCATGTATTGCACGAGTCGTGCTGTCTCCATCTCAAAGCGGCGCATATTCACGCGTCGATCGACTGGGTCGCCGCTGGTATTTGCCCTCAGATCTGCTGGAGTCATCACATCGACGGCAATATCCTTGTCGTACTGTCCACCGGGCTGATGCAGGTTTTCAAACCAACCGATCTGCACCAGCGCTACGGGAATCGAAAAATCTTTGCTGGGATAAATTTGAGAACCATCGACTGCGAAGGTCGCAACACCTGTCAGTCGATCGCGCACCCACTCATGACTCTCCTCTCGACTTTGCCATACCAGACCAGAAGGCATCAGCCAATTTAGATGGTTGCCCAACGGTTCAAGAGGCTCCGCGCCGCGATCGTTCGCTAAGTACTCTGCTAACTGTTCTAGCAAAACAGCCTCAGTTTCCTGGGATGCGGTTGCCAGTGCTCTGCGGTACTTCTCTAATGCTTGTAACGTCGTTTGATCAAACGTAGCAAAATCAGCCCGCTTCTCTCTTAACAGGCTAAGAATTTGAGATGGTTTTAGAGTCATAGCAGCGGGAGAACAGAATAGTGATCAGTACGGACGTTCCAATCAATCTTTACTACCCTACACCCAAAATCTACTTTCGCCGCAGCCAGATCCCACGCATTCCGACCGCTTTTGCTGCCTGGTAATCTTCCTCAAAGCTGTCGCCAATGTGCCATGCCGCAGTGGGCAAGCAAGCGTGTTTTTGAAGGGCGATCGCAAAAATTTGAGGATCAGGCTTGGCTGCACCGACCTCAGTTGAAATAGTGACAGACGTGAAAAATGTGGCTAAGTCAAGAGCCTGTAGCACTGAGTAAAGCCGCGAATCAAAGTTCGATAGAATCCCTAAAGTCTCACCCATCTGTTGCCAGCGCTCTAATGCAGGTCGCACGTCGGGATACACAACCCACGGTGCCGCTGTCGCAAAGTGGGCATACAGTTCAGCAAAAAACGCGGCAAAGTCTGGAAATTGCTCCCAAACGCCGACTTGCTTGAACGTGTCAGTGGCGATCGCCAGCCACCATGCAAACTCCCGCGCCGGAATCTCTGCGCGATCGACAGTCCCAAAGGCAGGCATTCCTGCCGATCGAAAACTTTGAAAAAACGATCGATTCAGTGCGGTTGCTGAAACCTCAACCCCAAAACGCTGCGCCACTTCAGCGTAAACTTCGCCCACACTACCCTTCACACCAAACAGTGTACCGACCGCATCAAGAAAAATGACTTGAGGACGTTTTGTGGGTTCACGCACACGCTTACACTTTATAGATAAGGCTCAAAGCTCACTCAAACGATACTATAGCAATCCCAAATCAGTTGGGAGCGGCACCGAATCATTGAGCGGTCAGCCACCAGCTTTTCTCGAACCGCTGACCGCTGATCGCTGACTGCTAAGAGCTGATTCGCTATAGTTGCTCTTTAACCAGTGGTTAAGTGATCTGGCATGACGACACCGCGTAGATTGGCTCCCAGCAAACTGGTTTCGGTCAGGTTGGTTTCGGTCAAATTTGTACCACGCAAATCAGTACCACTCAGTGTTGCACCATTCAGAATCGTACCCGTTAGTTTTGCCATCGAGAGGTTAGCTTCATTCAGGTTTACCCCACTGAGGTCAGCATCGGTCAAGTCAGCACCGCGCAGATCGGCACCGCGTAGCTTGGCATTGGTGAAGTTAGCTCCGGTAAGGTTCGCACTGCTCAATTCTGCCTCACTCAAAATAGCATCTTGCAGGTTTGCCCCCACTAGAATCGTCCAGCTTAAATTGGCACCACTCAAATTCGCCTCACGCAAATCACCGCTCAAGATTGCCTGACAAAGATAGGCACCGCGCAAGTTTGCCGCTCGCAGATCAATATCGACTAATTTTGCCGCACAGAGATTTGCACCCCAAAGGTGGGCACTGTTCAAGTCTGCTTCGCTCAGATTGACTGAATTCAGGTTTGCTTTGTTTAGAATTGCCTGTATCAAACATGCCCTTCGCAGATCTGCCCCAGTCAGGTTAGCTTCGGTTAAATTCGCACCCTGCAAATCGGCACCGCGCAAATCGACACCCCAAAGGTTGGCTCCGGTCAGATCTGCCTCAGCTAGATTCGTCCCATCCATGCAGGCTTCGCGCAGCACAATCCCACGCAAGTTTGCCCCTCTTAGGTCAGCTTGGCTCAGGTCGATGCCCCTCAAACTGGCTTTACTGAGGTTGACTCCCCAAAGGCTAACCTGGCTAAAATCTCTTTCTCCTGCGGCATAACGCTTCAGGAGTTCACTCGCACGCATCTAGCTACCCTCGATACTCTGGTATGTGCCCCTGGCTCTATGGAATCAATACGTGTGCTGTCTAAAACCTGCCCAATGCTTATCTCGCCCGTCACTGAACTGGCGTTGCAGTGGTGGCGATCGTCACGACAGTACTGGTGTAAACATTGCCGTTAGATGGTTTAAGACATTGATGAAGAACATCTATTTAAGCGACTCCAAACATTTTATGACTGGCATGACTATCCCCACCTCTGGCAACAGTCCGGCAAGCTTAAGTAGGTAACCACAGTTAATTGTGAGGGAGGGGTTTGGGAGCGTTGCCCCCAGGCAGGGGGTTTCACCCCCTCCACTCCCAAAATCATCTTTAGTTTAATTGCGCCCAGCCACTTAAATGACGAGCGTATGTTTGCCTAAACAGATGGATAGAGGAGAGATTGCTTCAGTCAGTATGCCCGCAATAGAGAATCAACTCTCTAAGTCAGCCTTAATTGTGAAGCGCCAATTCAGCTATGAGTTGACCGCCCCGATCGCGTCACGCAACGGTTGGGCAATCCAGTTCAGCCCAACGCGCACCTGATGCTCCAGGGTTGGCATCCGGTAAAGGTAAGCAAGTCGCCGTGCGACATAAGCAAAGGGGCCGTCTAGCTTGAGTCCGAAGCCCGTCAACGTGGCGTTGTCAGTGCCTAGCGCCATCATTTCACCGAGGTGCTGGTAGCGAAAGGGCAAGAGGGGGCGATCGGTCAGCGAAGCCCAAAGATTCCAACCCACATATTCAGACTGTTGAAAGGCTGCTTGGGCAGTAGCGGGTACCTGCTGCCCGTCTGCGTCTTTGCAATCAACCAGGTCGCCTAGCGAGAAGACATCTGGGTATTCAATTGCTTGCAGGGTTGATGTCACCACCACCTGTCCTCGTGCGTTTGTCTTAAGCGGCAGGTCATTGACGACCCTGGCAACGCGAGTACCCACTGTCCACAGCACCAGATCGACTGGGATCGTGTCCACGTTACCTTTATACGTCAGAGCGATCGTGTCAGAGGCGATCGCGTCGACTCCAGTTTCTAAGTCGATCCATACGCCGCGCGCATCTAAGGCTTTTGTTGCTGCTGCACGGTTAAAGTCAGCAGACGTTCTGAGGATTTCATCGGCTTGTTCAACCAGGCGAATGCGTCCCCGGTTTTGCAGCCGATCGGCAAGCTTACACGCTAGTTCTACGCCTGCATAGCCAGCACCGACGATCGCCACTCGAATCTTGTCTGCGTCGGACTCTTCTAACCGCCGCAGACGTTCTTCCAAGCGATAGGCATCGGCAATGGAGCGGAATGGTAGCGCGTGGTCGGCTGTTCCTGGTACAAGGTCAAGGGGCGTTTCGCCACCAAGGCTCAGCACGAGGCGATCGAACGCTAACGTGACCCCATCCTGAAGCTGCACGTGCTTGGCTGGCAAATCAATACCCGTCACAGTGCCTTGATGAAAGCGTACGCCTGTGCCTGCCAGCAATTCTTCAAACGGTGGTGCAATCTCCCAGGTTTGCAGCTCACCCGTCATCAGTTCATACAGCAATGGCGAGAAGAGAAAGCGATCGCTGCGATCGACCAGGATAATTTCTGGCTTCTCGTGCTTTGCCCAAGGCAACTGGCTGAGGCGCAGAGCCGTGTAGAGACCACCAAAGCCTCCACCAAGAATGCAAATACGAGCAGGCTGTTGAGTCATAGCGTCTGATGGCACGGTGGGTTGCTACTGGCTGTTCCCCTTTAGGATAACAATTGCATTCTCTTCGCGCTTGACGCAGGCACGACGTTTAATAAGAGCACGATTCATTGGCTGAGGTAAAACTGTAAATCCACGCGCATACGTGCAATTGTGAAGCACATCCACTACTTTAAGAAGTTATGACTTCCGTGGTTCAACGCTGGTGAAATAGAGGTTGCTCTGCGATTGTGGATGTATTGTGCGTCTATCATTAGCTATATGTTTGTACGTCAACTCACGATCGGCTTTTCCTTACTAGCGCTAATTCTATCCTTTGCCAGTCCTGCGGAAGCGGGCAGAGAGGGCGTTCCAGGTCGTCGCGTGGGCGGCGGCACACGCTGGACGGCACCGCGAATCAAACAGCCACCCTCCATGCGAGGCAAATTGAGCGCTATGGCGTTTGCTTCTAGAACCCACTTACCGATCGCTCTGAAGCTTAAAGTACTCTACGGCTAAGTCATTTTTGCGCCAGCACGCTTTACCGTTCCTCAATGTCCCTGAATAGTCATCACCAGGTCACTTTCGTTTCTAGTCGCTTGAGAAGTTTAGGACCCACGCCAGAAATCCGATCAAGATCGTCTAGAGACGCAATGGGTTGTTGCTGACGGGCAGCAATAATGCGCTTTGCAAGCGCTGCGCTGACACCAGGCAAGGCATCCAGTTCGGCTTGAGTTGCTGTATTGAGGTTGACTTGCGGCTTGCCTGGTTTGCGATGGGCAGAAGACGTAGCTGGCTTGGCAAGTGGGCGATCGTGCACCACACTCTTACGATTAGCGGGTGCGGGTGCGTTCGGTTGCTGTGATTGGCATTGCTGCCGCTGCGCATTCACCTTTTTTTGCACAGCGGGGGGAATGCCCAAAATCGCGTTTGTGTAGAGTCGTTCAAACTCTCGTTGGTAATGGGCAGCGACGATCGAGCTATGCACAACCAGAACCGTCTCGTCGTTGCCTGTGTTGGCAGCATCCGTCCAATTGTGCGACCCAGTGATGACCGTTTCTTGATCGACAATGCCGAATTTGTTGTGCAGCAAGTCACCAGGGGGAAGACGGGGCACACCAACGGTCGTGATTGGGTTTTGCCAGGGGCGATTAGCGACTTCCTGCTTGCAGCCATCGGCAAGGGCAATGCCCAGCATATCAAGCGCTTCACTATAGGAACGATACGCGAAGCCAGGTTCGATTAACGCCCGTACTTCAACACCGTTTTGATGAACGGTCTCTAACAAATTCACCAGTTTTTGCTCAGAGAAAACAAACAGTGCCATGTCAACCGATTTTTTGGCACTACTCAGCGTTTTGCCAATTAAGCCGTTGCTGCTACGTTCCCAGGGTATAGAAAGGCGAGTTGGCGAAAACTGCACTTCAACGGTGGTCGAGCCAATCGTGACCGATCGTGCTGGCTGAAACGGTTTTTTAACACCAAACTTGCTGTTTCGCTTTCCACCCGGTCCGTCGCCCCACATCACATTAAACTGCTGCGTAAAGAGCGTTGCCAGTTCTGGACTGCTGATTTCCAGCATGTTGTTGGCATTGCCACGACTGGCGGGCGATTTAAAATCGCCGTGAACGTCGCTTGTGGTGAAGTTCGCCGAGGTGACAATGAGAGTGCGCCCATCGACGACCACAAATTTGTGATGCATGAGAGCACTGCCAGCGGAACCATCTGCCGTATCGTCTAGGCGGGGAATTTTCGCACGATCGAGCACCACTAATGCATCCCCTTGCTCGATCTCCTCCTGGCTCAGTTGCCCATCACCGTTGCGATCGACCAGTTGGCGAAATTCGTTGTACCGACCGCGATCGCGCTCTGGCTGTTTGGCAATCTCTTCCGGTGTAAACGTGCTAAATGGTCGTGAGTAGGTGTTTTCTAAAACGACCCGCACTTTTACGCCTGCTGTCTGTCGTTCGACCAGCGCTGCCGCAATTTTGGGTAGACGGAGTTCCTGTACGGCAACATCGACGGTTGTGTGGGCAGCAGCGATCGCATCAACAATTTTTTGTTCTAAATCATCGCCGTCTCGCATCTGTTTGCGGTAAGGCTCGGCATAGCGCGAAGCGGGTTCGTGGTTGGTGTAGACCCGGATCAAATCATCCTGTGGTAGCGGAGCAGGACGAAGCGGCTGAGAGTATCCCCGTTGACAGGCAGATAAACTTAGAGCCAGTAGGATAACCAGAGAGGAGTGAAGATGGCGATGAGAATGCACTGCTGAACACATAAGAGCGCGATAGAGCGAACTTGGTTAAAAATACTTTTCTTGGATAAAAGAGTGCCCATTCATCAGCCTGGAAACACAAATCTTCCTCAACTTCCCAGCCAAAGCGCATACAGGATAAATACTCTAACAGGGATACATATAATTCGTTAGCGTATCGATCGCCACGCCGTTGAACCAGAACGCAGTAACACTCGTCTTTAATAGTGAGACAGGTGCTGCGACTGCTGCCTATCGCCTTAAGGTGTAGCGTCCACTGAACGTAGAGTTCTCACTGTGGGGGGATTTGATCCATACCCAAACTTTCTAGATTTGACTTATCATAATCTTCGCTTTGTATACTCAATAACCCACTCGCACATATGCAACTAGGACGCTCAGAACTCGTCAAAACGCTTGAGGCTGGTGCTTTCGCTCTCACGTTGATTTTACTTGCATTGGCTCAGACTCCAGCCGCGTCGAGTAGCTTTGGTCTTTTAGCCGATACGGTGTCGCTTTCTAATCATCGCTAAGCCGATCATCAAGACACGATCGAACGTCATTGCCTGACGTGTTACCGTCCACAGCAGGCGACATTGGGTTGATTTGGATTCTTGAAGAAGCATAACCATCTGGTAGAATTGCTAAGGTTTATACTAATTTTGACCAATGGGATCGACGCAGGCGCGGATTGCGATTGATGCAATGGGTGGGGATCATGCTCCGGCTGAGATTGTTGCTGGAGCACTTCGAGCACAAGAAGAGTTGGGTGTCAAGGTTTTGTTAGTCGGTGAGCCAGAGGCGGTTAGCGCTGCAATCAGGCAACATACTAACGCTTCACCGCTCGAAATTATTCCGGCTGAGGGCGCGATCGAAATGGGCGAAGAGCCTCTGAGCGCATTGCGCCGTAAGCCCAAAGCATCCATCAATGTAGCAATGGATTTAGTGAAACAAAAGCAGGCGGATGCGGTTGTTTCGGCAGGACACTCTGGTGCAGTCATGGCAGCGGCATTATTGCGTTTGGGTCGCCTGCGGGGGATTGATCGCCCTGCGATCGGCGCTGTTTTGCCTACCTTGATTGCAGGCAAGCCTGTCATCATCCTGGATGTTGGCGCAAATGTTGACTGCCGCCCAAAATTTTTAGAACAGTTCGCCTTTATGGGCACTGTCTACTCTCAGTACGTTTTAGGCATTACAAATCCAAAAGTGGGGCTGCTCAATATTGGCGAAGAATCCAGTAAGGGTAACGAGCTAGCGCTGCGAACCCATCAACTGCTTGAGAAAAACCCACAAATCCCCTTCGTGGGGAACGCTGAAGGACGGGACGTGCTTTCAGGCAACTTTGATGTCATCGTGTGTGATGGCTTTGTGGGTAATGTGCTGCTCAAGTTTGCGGAAGCGGTCGGTGAGGTCGCGCTGCAAATTTTACGAGAAGAGCTGCCTCAGGGCATTCGCGGTAAGATTGGCACCTCAGTGCTAAAGCCAAATCTAAGACGCATTAAGCAGCGGATGGATCACGCGGAGCATGGAGGCGGTCTGCTGTTAGGTGTGGATGGCGTTTGTATCATCAGTCACGGTAGCTCGCAGGCTCCCACTATTTTTAACGCAGTGCGCCTTGCCAGGGAAGCGATCGACAACCGAGTGCTCGATCGGATTCAGTCTCGCTATCAAGAGAACAATCAAACACCAGCAGTGAGCGGTCAGCAAGACGGTTAGTGTGCTAAGCGGTTGGCACACGGGTGAAGCCTGAAAGCGATGGATAGAGCATGAACTTACAACAATCAGGAATAGGCGTTGCAATTACGGGGAGCGGTTCGGCAGCACCCATGACAGCCCTGAACAATGAAGGGTTAAGCCAGCTTGTTGAAACCTCGGACGAGTGGATTGCTGCTCGGACAGGGATTCGGCAACGCAGACTGGCAACCCCAGCCGAATCGGTTGCCACGATCGCCACTCAAGCGGCACAAGGCGCGATCGCGATGGCAGGGCTGTCGCCAATGGATTTAGACCTGATCATTCTGGCAACCTCAACGGCTGATGATCTGTTTGGTAGCGCCAGCCAGATTCAAGCGGAGTTAGGCGCACAAAAAGCAGTGGCGTTTGACTTAACAGCAGCTTGCTCTGGTTTTGTGTTTGGCTTAGTGACAGCAGCTCAATTTATTCGTACAGGCGCTTATCAAAACATTCTGCTGATTGGAGCAGATGTGTTGTCGCGGTGGGTGGACTGGAGCGATCGCCGAACGTGCATTCTCTTTGGTGATGGTGCGGGAGCAGTTGTCATTCAAGCAAATGAGCACGATCGACTCCTCGGCTTTGAGCTTCGCAGCGACGGCACCCAGAATCAATGCTTGAACCTGGCGTATCAGCCTCAGCCTAAAGAGTTGGTCGATGGCGTAACGATCGGGCAAGGCAGTTTCCAGCCCATCACGATGAATGGGCAAGAAGTCTATCGTTTCGCCATTCGCCGCGTACCAGAAGTCATTAAAAAGGCGCTCTTTCGTGCCAACCTGAGTGTGGAAGCTATCGACTGGCTGCTGCTCCATCAAGCAAATCAGCGCATTCTGGATGCTGTGGGCGATCGACTCAACATTCCACCCGCTAAAATCATCAGCAATCTTGCTAAATACGGTAATACCTCTGCTGCCTCGATTCCCTTAGCGCTGGACGAAGAAATCCGCCAGGGAACGATCAAAGCTGGAGACACGATCGTCACCTGTGGCTTCGGAGCCGGACTTACCTGGGGCGCAGCCATTTTTCAATGGGGACGGTAGGGAGTTAAGCGTTTTAAGTCTTGAGTTCTGAGTTAATTCTGACTTCTGACTCCTCACTCCTGATCCCTCTCCAACAACTAACAACCAACAACGAACAACTCTAATGAAGACTGCATGGGTGTTTCCTGGACAAGGCTCACAAGCGATCGGGATGGGTACAGACCTCTTTGCTCTACCAGACGCGAAGGCGAAATTTGAGCAGGCAGAGCACATTCTGGGCTGGTCGATCGCCGACATTTGCCAGCATCCAGAGGATAAAATTTCTCGCACGGTCTATACGCAGCCGTGTTTGTATGTCGTCGAAAGCATTCTGGCAGACCTGGTGCGATCGCGGGGGCACCAACCCGATTTTGTGGCGGGTCATAGTTTAGGCGAATATGTGGCGCTGTACGTGGCTGGTGTTTTCGACTTTGAAACAGGGCTGAGGTTGGTTAAACAACGCGCCGAGCTGATGGATCAAGCCTCGGATGGCATGATGGCAGCACTACTTGGCTTTGATCAGGCACAGCTAGAGCAACAGTTGCAGCAAACGCCTGATGTTGTCCTTGCAAACGATAATAATGCGGGGCAAGTGGTGATCTCCGGTACGCCGACTGCGGTTGAAACTGTACTGAGTCAGGTCAAAGCAAAACGGGCAATGAAGCTGAACGTCAGCGGAGCCTTCCACTCACCGTTGATGGCACCCGCAGCGACAGAATTTCAAACGGCATTGAACGAGATAACCTTCAACACTGCTCAAATCCCTGTGCTCTCGAACTTTGATCCGGTTCCCAGTACAGATGCGGCAGTACTCAAAACACGTCTCAGCCAGCAAATGACAGGCAGCGTCCGCTGGCGAGAAATTTCGTTGCGCCTCCCAGAAGAGAGCGTGAGCCGTGTCGTTGAAATTGGTCCCGGTAAAGTGCTGACGGGTCTAATCAAGCGCACATGCCCAAGTCTGGTGTTGGAGAACATCAGCAGTGTGGCAGAATTACCGCAGCTATAAAAGTTGTTGGTTGTTAGTTATTAGTGGATAGAAACAAGCAATTGACAGCTAATCGTTCACAACCAATTACTATGCCGAGAACTCGTGAACCGTTTGCCAGCCTTTTGCTCTATCACTTGTTTAAGTGGTCGATCGTGAGTCCTGGTTTACATCTTTACTTTCGGGGACGGATTTATGGCGCAGAAAATGTGCCCAAAATGGGACCACTTGTTGTGGTAAGCAATCATGCCAGCGATTTTGATCCGCCGCTGTTGTCTTGCTGTGTAGGTCGTCCAGTGGCATACATGGCAAAGGAAGAACTGTTTCGGGTGCCTGTGTTGAAGCAGGCGATCGCGCTCTATGGTGCCTATCCCGTCAAGCGGGGTTCTGCCGATCGCAGTGCCCTCCGAGCCGCAATGGGCTTTTTGGAGCAAAACTGGGCAGCAGGCGTATTTCTCACGGGCACACGCACACCCGATGGTAAGGTGGCTGATCCCAAACTGGGTGCGGCATGGCTCGCGGCTAAAACCCAGGCTCCGTTATTACCCGTAAGCTTATGGGGTACTCATGCTATTTTCCGCAAAGGTTCTGCGGCTCCCCGTTCCGTGCCTTTGACAATTCGGATTGGTGAAGTCATTGCGCCACCAAAAGCGGGCGATCGTGGCGCACTAGAAACCGTGACCCAACAATGCGCGGATGCTATCAATGCGCTGCACGATTTAGGGCGGTGATGCGCTGGGGAGCCGTCAGCCATCAGCCTTCAGCGTGAAATTTAAAGCTGAAAGCTGAAAGCTGAAAGCTAAAAGCTAAACAACGTTTACAAAGCAAATTGGACTGATCTATGAGCGATTTAAGAGCAGAACTGGCGGAAGCGCTGGCAGAGGCAGAATGGGACTGGCTTGCCCCTCATGCCCGTCGAGATACGCTCATTGTGGTGGAGTTGGGGCTGGATGTGGTGGATGTGGCTGTAGCGATCGCCAACGACGATACAGCGCGAGTCCAACCCTGGATCGAGGAAAACCTGATCCATAAGCCCTTTCCAACTCAACTATCAGACTGGAACCTGAACCAATCTACACGCTTCAATGCGCTTATCGTGCAACCGTATGTGTTGATTCAGGAAATGTCTGGTTAAGCCTAGCGATCTTCAACATCCGCTCCAGTAGCTTATTATGCCGCGTTTGAGATGAGAGCTTCAACTACTCCAAGCGATCCCACAGACATTTTTGTCAAGCTATGCTTGACGTTTTATTTTGCAGTGATGTAAAGTAATACTTGACGGTGAGCGGGCGATCCTATGAAAAACCGACTGAAAGAACTTCGACAACGGCATCAATGGTCACAATCTGACCTCGCCAGAGCATTAGGAGTGAGTCGTCAGGCGGTCAATGGGTTTGAATCTGGTAAGTTTGACCCCAGCCTAGACATGGCTTTTAAACTTGCCAGTCTGTTTAACGTCGCAATCGAAGACGTTTTCATTTATGAGGCAAAGCAATCGATGCAGACATTAGTTGAGCGAGTCAAAAATTTCTTTGGCTTTGAGTTCGGGTTTGAGCGGTTCAATGAGAAAGCAATCAATGCAGTCAATTTTGCTCGAAATGAGGCAGCACGCTTACAGAACTTCCAAGTTGAACCAGAGCATCTGCTGGCTGGCTTGTTGGCTGATCCAACCACAACCGCGGCTCGTTTACTTCGAGCTAACGGTGTGTCGCAAGACATTGAAACCAATGAACATTCGTTTGAATCCCGCGAAAATCTCGAATTCAGTCCGCAAGGTAAGTTCGTTCTAGAGCTTGCTTTGCAAATCGTTCGACTTCAGGGTAAGAAGTCGATCGGGACTGAACATCTCTTGTGGGGTTTAGTGCGGCTGTCTGAAACAGATAAGACTGTTTTGAGTGACGTGTTCCAAAATTACGAGCTTAATCGTGAAGCCCTGAACAACCAACTAGAAGAAGCAGTTTAATTCAAATCAAAACTGATTGAGCCTACCAAATGTCCGGGATCTTGGTAGATTGTTTTGTTCTTACCTCACAAGTAATTTTCAAGTCACTGCCTCCATTGAGCACCCAGCGGTATAGCAAGGTCTTATTATGAACGACACACTTAGAACCGAAAAGCAAAAGATGTTGGCAGGGGAACTTTACCTTGCCAAAGATGCTGAGTTAGATGCGGAGAGTAAACGAGCATTGCGTCTCTTGCGGCTCTACAACCAGACAACGGAAACGGAACAAGACAAGCGTACACAACTATTAGAAGCGCTGTTTGATGCCGTGGGCGAGAAGCCGCAAATCGTGCCGCCCTTTCACTGCGACTATGGTAGCCACATTACGGTGGGCGATCGCTTTTACATGAACTATGGCGGCGTAATTCTCGACTGCAATAAGGTACACATTGGCAATGATGTCCTGTGTGCGCCCTATGTACAGATTTACGCCGCGTATCATCCCACTGATCCCACCGTGCGACTAACGGGGCGCGAACTGGCAGCACCGATTCGCATTGGCAATAATGTTTGGATTGGGGGTGGTGCGATTATCTGTCCCGGTGTGACGATCGGTGATAACACTACTATTGGAGCCGGAAGCGTGGTTACAAAAGATATTCCCGCGAATGTGGTGGCAGTGGGCAATCCCTGTCGTGTGCTTCGATCGGTAGAAACTTCAGCATCCGGTTAGAAGTTTGGCTATCAGCGTAGAGCTATCAGCTATCAGCGTAGAGCTTACTCCTGCCTTCTGCCTTCTGCCTCCTTAACGACCATTTTGCCGCTGAATCGCTATTTTAACGATCGGGGCTAACTTCGCACGCCAAAACCGATTATCTGGAACGGTTTGCACTTTGAGCAGGACATCTTGCCAGCGGCTTTGCGTGATTGCTTGCTGCATTTCCGCAAAGGTTGTTTCTGCGGTTTTCCAGTCGCGCTGCCATTGGTTGACGGCACCTTTGGCAGGCTGATATGCCGCACTGCTAGCGGGGATCGTTTGTGTCAGGGCGATCGCAGCCTTAAGATCACCTGACTGATAGCGTTCGGTTGCCTGTGCCAGTACCTGCATCCCGCTATCGTTACTATGCGGTAGATTAGCGTTTGCTTGTGCCGTTGCCGGAACACAGCTTGTCACCGTTAAATCTTGATACACCCAGCCGTCTAGAGGCTGATTGATTCTCAGCCAACCTTCGTTGCGATCAACGACTACCAGGCGAGTACCATTACGCACTGTACCCACGACATTATCAGGTGCTACGACCGGGCTGGAGCGTACATTTAGCGGCGGTGAGGGATCAGTCGCGATCGTATTGCAGATTGTATGAGGAGCTTTTGCGGTGCGTAATGCCTGTAACCCTTCTACCAGCGATGGCTTGAAGTGCAATGTCGCAGCAGTCATACTTGCGGCAGTGATAAAAATTGCTGCGCCCAGCCCAATTTGCAGGGCAGGCTTGTGAACTGTAGTCATCCTGTAAATCCTGTGAAGATGCGCCCGATCGTGAAGATTGCATCCAGGCTAACTGACCATCTACAAAATGGGTTCGGTAGTTTTCCATTTTTTTTAGCCAATTTTTTTGAGGATACGCCATGCCTAGTCAAACAGGGATAGTCTATCTCGTTGGATCTGGACCGGGTGATCTGGCGTATCTTACCGTGCAGGCACAACAACTGCTGATGGAGGCAGAGGTCTTGGTGTATGACGCGCTTGTGGACAGCGCCTTGCTCCAGCTCGTGCCGAAGGCATGCTTATTGCTCAATGTTGGCAAACGTGGCGGCAAACCCAGTATGCTACAAGCAGACATCAATGCGCTGCTGGTGCATCACTGTTTGCAAAGGCAACAGGTTGTGCGGCTAAAGAGCGGTGACCCCTTTATCTTTGGTCGTTGTCAGGCTGAAATAGAGGCATTGACAGCAGCAAACTGTCCATTTGAGGTCGTGCCTGGGCTTTCTTCGGCGCTGGCAGCGCCCCTGTTGGCAGGTATTCCCTTAACCGATCCCGTCTTGAGTCGATGTTTTACTGTTCTCAGTAGTCACGATCCTGACGGGCTTGACTGGCAGGTACTGGCGCAAATCGATACTCTGGTTGTCCTCATGGGTGGGCAACACCTGCCTGAACTGTTGCGGCAGCTACAAGCGCACGGGCGATCGCCCCAAACGCCGATCGCGATCATCCGCTGGGCAAGTCGTCCGCACCAGCAAGTTTGGGCAGGGACGCTGTCTACCATCCTGCAACAGGTTGCAACCGAAGCGCTTTCCCCCTGTGTGATTGTCATCGGCGAAGTGGTAGGGCTACGTTCTTACCTTCAACCCCGTTCCTCTTTACTTTCTTCGACTGTGCTTACTACATCCGATTCAACTGCCGATACAACCCTACCCTTTACTGGCAAGACGGTGCTGGTCACGCGATCGGCAAACCAGTCTGGTCAATTTACAGCACGGCTTCAGCGTGATGGAGCAACGGTGGTCGAAATGCCCGCGCTTGAAATTGTGCCCCCTTCGAGCTGGCAAGCGCTAGATGACGCACTGGCTCGGCTGGCAGATTTTGACTGGTTGCTGCTGACCTCTGGTAACAGTGTTGACTACTTCTTTGAGCGCCTGGCAACTCAGATTCGTGACGTGCGTGCGCTGGCAGCAGTCAAAATTGCTGTCGTTGGCGACAAAACAGCACAGAAGCTAGAGCAACGTGGCTTGAAACCCGACTTTGTACCACCAGAATTTATCGCTGATTCGCTAGCGGCGCATTTTCCAGGGTCGTTGAGTGGAGCCAGCATTCTCTTTCCAAGAGTCGAGAGTGGTGGGCGGGATGTATTGGTGAAAGATTTTGTCAGCCGAGGTGCTGTGGTAACGGAAGTGGCTGCGTATCAATCGCTTTGCCCAGAGACGATCGCGCCCGACGCTCTAACCGCTTTGCAAACCCGCACGGTGGACGTAATCACCTTTGCCAGTGCCAAAACCGTCAAACACTTTTGTCAACTTTTGGAGCAGTCACAGAACGATAACACCTGGCAGGAGTGGCTTGATGGGCTGTGCATTGCGTCGATCGGACCGCAAACCACAAAGGCGTGTACGAGCTTGCTGGGTCGCGTTGATGCCGAGGCACAAGAATATACCCTGGAAGGCTTGGTGCAGGCGATCGCGCAATGGTTCGATCCCGCTGCCAAATCTGACGACAACCGCTGATGAGCATTAGGCGTTCAATTCGGTACGCGTTTTCATACAGGGCTAGTTTATTTCTAATCCTCTTCTCATGCAGGCTGTTTAAGAGCGCCGTAGCATTGATTTTAGTAGAGGTGATTAGCAAACTAAACCAACGAAGAAAACCTATTCATTGAATAGCTTAAGGAGATTCCGATGAGAAAACTTGCTTACGGTGTTTTGTCTGGCTTCATTATTCTAACGACTACAATACCCGTCATCGCTGGAACGCCGACTGTTACGGTTGCCCAATCCAACTCGAACCTTGAGCGAATGTATCGGGAGCAGCGAGTCTTTGCTGACGAAATGAAGACAATGATGGCGCAAATGAAACGGATGATGGCTGAGATGAAAGTGCTCACGTCTGCGCCAGATGGACAGACTCCAACGATCGCTGATTTGTACAAGCAGCAACAGGTTTTGATCGCGCGGATGGAGACGTTGACAAACCCGACGAAGCTAGAGACTCTCCTGCCGAGAAAGAATGCAGCGACCACACAAGAGGTGTATCAACAGCAAGTGGCAATGATGGCTGAGATGAAAACCATGATGGCTGAAATGAAAACCATGATGGAATTGTATCGCGGTCGGGGTGGACGCTCCTAAGCGGTAAAGGCGATCGCGCGATTGACGTTTCAAACACAATTCCTGATTGATGTACAAAAGAGGCAGCGATCGAATATTTTACTGCATCGATCGCTGTCTTTTTGTCTTTGCCTTTATCGATCTATGACTGCAACTAGGCGCGATCGTCGCTCTCATCGCTCGTTCTTAGGCTCCCTACCCTTGCTTTATCAGTGACACATCGCAGTGACAATATCGCTTACATGTAGCTTAACGGTGTTGCCGCAAACGATCCCTATGAATCGCAGATAGAAAGTTGGATAATCGCTTCCACTGTTTATTGCTGATGTCTGGTGGCTAAGATCGTTTTATTGCTCGCTTCTCTTTTCTAAAAACAACAAGTGCTTTCACTATGTTCAGAGGGTATTATGCTGATTCTTTGCGTAAAACAGAAATAGTTTCCGGTCCAAAAGGAAGCCATCTTCCAGTTTGATAACGCTTCAATTCCTCGTAGCCAGCTAAGTTACCAAAAGCAATCATATAATCATCTCTGTCAACGTACCACCAGCTTTTATCAGGTCTTTTAGGGTCTTTCATAAAGTTGATTGCGTAAGTATTCTTCGGATCATACAGATACCAGCCGTTAAACTCGTAGCCACCGTCTATGTAGTTTGGTGATACTTTGGAATCACGCATTAACGCATTTAATGCCTGCCAGCGCACTCGATTTAATGACAAGTAATCATGGGTCGCTCCGACAGTAAAGCCTCCGCAAATTAGTATTATTAGTAAAGCTACAGGAAATATTTTTTTGTGAATGAAGTGTGGTTGGTCAATCATTGGTTTAGAGCCGACAACAAGCATTAACAGCAGCGGTATTAGCATCAAAAGATAGCGATCGAAGTAAGTACTAATTCCAAAAGGCAAATAATAGAACAGTATTGTTAAGACAACTAAAACTTTCAACCACTGTGGACTAACTGATTCGTCTTTTTTAGGTTGCTTGAAGATATGTCTTGTAGCGGTCAGTAAATAGTAAATCAGAAACGCTGCACTAATAACGGCTACAACTGTCAAGGCTCCCCAAACATAAGTCAAAATCGCTGGAGTGAATGCACGGCTACTAATTACAGCGTCGCCATCGTGAAGCGTTAATGGTCCAAGACCAAAATCCATTAAGGTATTTCCCTTGAACGGCATGATCATTGGGCGATTTTTCGCAAGTCTAGCAAGCATCACAATTAAAATACTTGGAATAGAAAGAAAGATTAATCTCTTTTCTGTCGAGGATGATGCTCTAAATTTTGTCAAAAATATAGGAATAATTAAAGGCGATATAAACAACCCTACATAAACCAGGGCAATCAAGGTGCTATCGAGCAAATAAACTATAGTTCCTATATTTGCAGATGAGATAATATTAACAAAGCCTCTAGACTGTAAGTTAAAGTTAGGCGATGTTCGATCGGTCAACTCCAGCCAATTTTGATAAATGAACTGTAGCAAAATGCTAGATAGCGTTGGAATGGACGCTACGATAACATTTGTTCTGCTCAACTTTTTCTTAAATAGATATGCACATCCAAAAGCTATAGGGATTATTATTCCATTTTGACGAATTAAAAGACTTAAGCAGGCTAGTAAAGTACCAAGAGTAATGTCAACTTTTCGATCGCTTCTCAGCCCTCTGATGAAAAAATAGAGGGACATAGCAGCTACTGCGAAAAAAGGAACATCAGTCATGAAAGTATTAGAGAGTCCAAAATAGATTGGGTTTAGCGCGACTAAAAGAGCGCCAAAAAGCGAAATTAGGCGACTTGCCCTTACTTCTCTTAAAAGTCCATAAGTCGCTATTACTCCTATTAAGCCCAAGACTAAAGTGGAGATCCGCAAGGCAGAAAACGAGAAGCCAAAAGGTAAGCAAAACAATGCTCCCCAGAAAGCTTGCGCCACTAAGTTTGCAGATGTGTTTCCGCCCGAAAGGGTAAAATTACCTTCTTCAATAATCGATTTTACGGCTCGCCCATAGACCCAATCGTCGTTAATAGGAAAGTCACCTAAAGGGTTAACAAGGATTGACATAACAATCCACACCAAAATAATAAGCAAGACATTAGCACTATCAGTTTTAGCGAACTGACTACTTCTCTTCCAAGAAAGTGTGGCTTGTTTCATAAACTATTTTGTGATTAACTAAATTTTCAAAAATCCTGGAGTGCTGTTAGAACAACAACCGCTAATCGTTATAAGTAGCTAAGCAAACCACTGTCAGAGAACTAGTCTCTATTTAACTTTTACTTGGTTTCGGTTACACGCCAGCTCAGTTTGAGATTAATCCAAAAGTTCCAGATTGTCACAGCGGCAATGGCAAGGAAATTTGCTATGTAGGCATTCAGATGCAATCCATTAAAAAGAGCATTTAAGAGCAAAATCTTTAGAATCAGCCCCATCAAACAAACAATGTTGAACTTCGCCAAGCGTTTGATCACCTTACGCCATTGCGGTTGTTTCTTTGAAAGATCTCCAAATGTCCAACGATCGTTCCAGAAGAAGTTGTTGATAATTGCAAGTTCCGCCGCAAGAATAGCACTGCGAGTCAACCCTAAGCCTAAGATATCGTAGAGTAGATATAAGGAACCCATATCAACAATGAGTCCACTGAAGCCAACTAAGATGAAGCGGCTAAAGCGACCGATTGGAAAGTCAATCTTTTGCCTTACTCGACCAAGCCGCCCTGTGGAAAAGCGCAGTCGCAACAGATGGTGAATATATTCCTTGTATTGCTTCCAGGTGACTTTACTTTCGCCCTCTTCACGCTCCTGAAAGACGTAACCAACTTCAGCAATTTGCTCGATCGCTCCACGACCCAGCACTTCAATGAGAATTTTGTAACCTAGAGGATTCAAAAGTTTTCCAGCGATCGCGCGTCGCCGTAGCATGAAGTAGCCGCTCATGGGATCTGAAACTCGACTGATGGCTCTTGGTAGAATCACCAAGCCCAGCATCTGTGCACCACGGGAGAGAAAGCGCCTAATAATACTCCAATCACTGACTCCACCTTCTTCAACGTGACGGCTAGCGACAGCTAAATCTGCTCCTTGATCAAGTTCTGATAGCAGTTTCAATAATACTTCTGGAGGATGCTGAAGATCCCCATCAATGACTCCTAAAAACTCTCCTCTAGCAGCCTGCCAACCTCGAATCACTGCTGTTGAAAGTCCCCGTTCTGTTTGACGGCGCATAACGTGCAGGTGCGGGTATTCCTGCATGAGTGCTTGAGCGAGTTCCCAGGTTCGATCGGGGCTATCGTCATCGACAACAATAAGTTCATAGTGATGAGGTAGTGCCTGATCCAAAAGGTTAGATAGAATGCGAACGATCTTTTCGATGTTTCCACTCTCGTTGTAAGTAGGAACTATCAACGAAAGATGAATAGACGTAGATGAAGGAACACCGCTATCACTGCCATCTACAGGTTGAACATCCAACGGAAGTCGGGAGATCTGAAGGGGCTTAGAGGGAACAGGAAGGAGTGAACCGTTTCTTATCGTGACCATACAACCAAGTCGCTAAGTGTAATTAAACTAAAGCTTACTTCGGGTTAGAAGGAGTGACAGTCCCCATCTAAGGGCAAGACTTTCTCCGCCATCCCACAGGTAATTGTGACTGTCTGCTGAGGTGCCTTAACGTTTTAGTCCCGATTTCGCAGTTAGTTTTAACATGACCGACTCACGCTTGACTCATCGAGTACATTGTGGTTGTCAGCCACTCATTGGCGCTAGTGTTTCTACGGAAGTTTGCAGAAAGTTCATATGATCGCTGTGAAGGTCATGGTGATCACGCTTTCAGCAGCGGCAACTGCATCTTCAAAATCTGAAAACGAGCTTGCTGACGCTTCTCATACCATTTAAAGAGCGAACATGGCAGATGGAAACGGGGTGCAGGGGTTCTAACCCCTGGCTGGGGGCGAAGCCCCCACACCCCCATCTGCAACCCTTATTTTTTAAATTGGTATCAAATGACTGCATCAGTGACAGCGGCTTACCCGCATTTCGACAGTGATGTTGAAATGACCTGACTTTAAGCAATTTCTCAGTGCTGTCGTCGCAAAAGTAAAACAAACTTGTAACAGTAGAGGATTAATTTTGTGGCGCTGGCTTCGGTGTGTGTGTGGAAGCAACGTGGAGTTCCTTTAGTTGTTTGCCATCCACACCAGACGGTGCGCCCGTGAGCAAACAACGAGCCTGCTGCGTCTTAGGGAAGGCGATCGCGTCGCGGATAGATTCTTCGCCTGTGAGCAGCATTGTCCAGCGATCGAGTCCATACGCGATGCCGCCGTGAGGGGGTGCGCCGTACTCGAATGCTTCGAGCAAGAAGCCGAATTTGTTTTTCGCGTCTTCTTCAGACAAGCCGATGAGTTCAAACACCTGTGCCTGAATGTCAGGTTGATGAATCCGCACGCTGCCGCCACCGACTTCAAAGCCGTTGTAGACGAGATCGTATGCCTGAGCGCGAGCGGTTTTGAGGTCGTGCAAATCGTCGAGATGGGGCGCAGTGAACGGATGATGGAGCGCTTCGAGTCGCTTTTCGTCAGCGTTCCACTCAAACATGGGAAAGTCTGTGACCCACAGCAGGTTAATTTGATCGGGATCGATCAGATTCAGTTCACGTGCAAGGACTTGACGCAGGCGATCGAGCGTTTTATTCACCGTTGCGGTGTCTCCCGCGCCAAACAGCAGCAGATGTCCGGCTTTGGCACCCGTGCGGCTGAGTAGCTCTTGCTTTTGGGCATCGGTGAGGTTGTCTTTGATGGCACCGATCGTGTCGATTTCGCCATCGTCGCGCACGCGAATATATGCCAAGCCTCGCGCACCTGCTTCAGCGGCTTCTTTGAACAAATCGCCACCGGGCTTAATGCGTACATTGGAGATCAGATCGTTGCCACCGGGAATGGAAAGGATTTTGACGGTGCCACCTTTGGCTACCGTGTCCGCAAAGACTTTAAAGCCGGAGTCTTGCACAATGTCTGAGACGTTAACCAGTTCCAATTCGTAGCGAGTATCGGGTTTGTCACAACCGTAGCGATCCATCGCCTCGGCATAGGTGAGTCGCGGGAATGGTCGGGGAATCTCGATGCCCTTCAGCGTTTTGAACAGATGACAAACTAAACCTTCGTTCAGGTTGAGAATCTCTTCTTGCGACATGAAGCTCATTTCCATGTCTAGCTGCGTAAATTCGGGCTGACGCTCGGCTCTCAGATCTTCATCCCGAAAGCAACGGGCAATTTGATAATAGCGATCGCATCCCGCCACCATGAGCAATTGCTTGAACAACTGCGGTGATTGGGGCAGCGCGTACCATTCGCCTGCATTCACTCGTGACGGGACGAGGTAATCACGTGCGCCTTCGGGGGTCGATCGTGTCAGAATCGGCGTTTCAACTTCGATGAAGCTTTCCGTATCTTCGAGATAGCGACGAATGGTTTTGTTCAGCGCATGTCTGAGCTGTAAGTTTTGGCTCATGCGTTCGCGTCGCAGGTCGAGATAGCGGTATTTGAGGCGCAATTCTTCGCGCACCGTTTCGGTTTCAGCGGTCGATACCTGAAAGGGGAGTTGCTTGCGAACGGCATTGAGAATGTCGATGCGATCGGCGTAGATTTCGACCTCACCTGTGCCCAAACGTGGATTCAGCGAGTCATCGGGACGCTTCGTTACACGACCGGAGACCTGCACCACATATTCGTTTCGCAAATCGCCTGCCTGTTGATAGGAGCCAGGAGTGCGCTCTGGATCGCTAACGATTTGGATGATGCCACTGCGATCGCGCAGATCGATGAAAATCACGCCGCCATGATCACGACGGCGATCGACCCATCCACATAATGTAACTGTCTCTCCAATGTGTTCGGCTCGGAGTTGACCACAGTAATGGGTTCGCATGGCGGGTAGAAGTCTGCTGACGTGAGGAATATAGGTTTAGTCTAACGATTGACACTGGCGATGAATTCGCTACCGCGATCGTGGCGTAAGCATTAAAAACCTTCCTATTATGCCGCATCTGAGCCGCGCTGCGTTAGCGGTGATGCAACCAGGCATTTAAGGCTTCTAACGTTACTAGGGCGCGTCATCAATTAGCTCCAAAACCTTGCGGTATCAGCCTGATCGCGCCCGCCCCAACACACCAGGCTAGGGGCTAGAACCCTTGCTGCAAGTCATGTGTAGTTGTCATTGATGACAGCCCCTAGAGATTGAGCAATTTTTCTAACGCGGTTGGCATGGGCAGGATGATGATGATCAGCAACCCTAGCGCCAGAATGCCCCACAGGTCACGACGATTGTCTAACTCTGTCACATCATTCAGCGCGGGTTCGTCGGTAGCAGGCATCAGAAACAGGAGAATTGCCCAGACTAGCAAATGTGGTTGCACAAGCGAGAGTGCCAGCAGCAGCAAGCGAGAAATCTGTCCGATCGCGGTGCCTGCCCGTTGCCCAAACATGGCATGAACAATATGACCGCCATCCAGTTGACCCACAGGCATCAGATTAAAGGCGGTCACCACAATGCCCAGGCAACTCGCTAATGCAACCGGATGAAGATTGATGCCTTGACCAGCGGTCAGCGCATTACCCAGGGCTAATTTGCTCAATAGCGCTAACAGCATTGAGAAACTGGGGTCAAGTGCCTGAAAGTTGAATGCTTCCAGTTTCTCTGGCAGACGTACCACTTCTGAATGCGCCAAGCCCCACAAAAGCAGCGGCAGTGCCACTACAAAACCCGCGATCGGTCCCGCAATACCCACATCGAATAAAGCACGACGATTGGGAATGGGCGATCGAAGCTGGATAAAGGCACCAAACGTACCGAACGGAAACAGCGGAATCGGGATCACCGGGATGAAATACGGCAACGTTGCCTGGATTTTGTAGCGACGAGCGGTCAGGTAATGCCCCAGTTCATGAATGCCTAAAATCGTCATTAACGTCAGCGCATAGGGCAAACCCGTCACCAGTGTTGCTGGCGAAAGCTGTACCGCTTTTTTGCCCAAATCTAGCCATGCCAGCGTAGTTGTGAAAAAAGTAGCGACGAACAAGCCGATCGCTAGAAAGGGACGTGTGAGCGTTTCCTTGCGTTTTTTACCAGCAGGCAATGAGGCATCAGCCGCAATATTCTGCGATCGTGGGTTTGGCACCAGCACAAAGAACGGCTTTTGGTTTACACCTTCCTGAAACACGACGTAGAAGCGATCGCCGAAGACTTCCGCCACATTCTCTTGAATCGTGTGGTAGGCGACTTCTGGTTTGCTCCGCAGTTGCCCACGACAAATCACGGCTTGCGGACGATACTCCACGTTTTGCAAGTAGTAGATTGCCCAGGGAAAACAATTTTGCAGGCTCGTTTCTTCTGCTTTATCGATCGGTCGAGGGCTGCTGGGAATCGTGACCGCCTCTTTTGTCATCGTGGCTGGCTGCTCTTGCCCCTCTGCTGCGGCTGAATTGACAGGCGGCGGCGAGATACGATTCCGCTGAATTAAGAACCAATACAGCAGCAAGCAAACAGCCGACAAAATGAGGATGGTCTCCGTTGGCATCGGTTTCCCCTTTGCCAATACCCAACCGCTCGACACAATCGCTGGAGCCATCGCCACAAGCCATAGCAGCCAGACGGGCGATCGCGTGACACTAGCCGCCCGTTGCACGATAAAGTAAGTGATTAGTCCCAGCAGGAACAGCAAAATTAACGGATTCATGCGCCTAGTCTCGTCGGGCTGGAAGAACGTACTGCCTGAAACAATGCTAACGGTCTGAGGTTAAAAGCCAATAGACAAGAATGCGATCATACCTATAGCAATCCTAAAGGAGTTATGTGTATAAAGAAGCGTCAACTGTCAGACATAGCCGACGATCGGTAGCCAAAAAACAAATGCTGCTGCTTTCAAGTGTGACAAGTTTTATACCCAGTTTCTTGCTTAAATGACTCGTTCGATCGCGATTTCTACAACGGTTTCCTTTAGTCCTCTCTTAACCAGTGTCTTCAGATTCACCCTACACCGCTGCACCCAACCTGCCTCAGCCGTCTACCAACCAAACCGTTTCTGCCCCTAAACAGCCCCGGTTGCTGTTACACCAACCGGGCGATCGATCAACCATTTTTGCCTTCCCACCCAATCGAGAAACATTGGGTGGAACTGCCTATCTTATTGTAGAAGCGGTCAATATTCTAGTGGACTGTCCTGCGTGGAATGATGTCACGCGAGACTTTTTGCACGCGCAGGGAGGTGTCCACACGCTCTTTCTTACGCATCGCGGCGGTATTGGTCAAGCCCGCCAGCTTCAACAAGCCTTTGGCTGTCAGCTTTTGCTGCAAGAGCAGGAAGCCTATCTGTTGCCAGGGCTACCTGTCACCCCCTTTGGACAGGCATTTACATTAACGCCCCAAAGCCGCATCCTGTGGACACCCGGTCACTCTCCCGGTTCCGCCTGCCTCTATCACAGCAACTATGGTGGCGTATTATTTTCTGGTCGCCATCTGCTGCCCAGTCCTCAAGGCAATCTGCTGCCCCTCAAAACATCCAAAACCTTCCATTGGCGTAGACAACTCAACAGCGTGCAGAAGCTTGTATCAGAGTTCCAGCCAGACACCCTGCAAGTCGTCTGTCCCGGTGCCAACATTGGTTTTCTGCGCGGTCGATCGCTCGTTGACAATGCGTATGAGAAGCTGAAGGCGATCGATCTGGGGAGTGGGGAGTAGGGAGTAGGGAGTAGGGAGTGGCAGGGGGGAGAACTTAACTCAGCACTTAAAGCTTCAACTTCAAAACGTCTTCTGCTCCCCTTGCTTCCCCTGCTCCCCCTGCTTCCCCTGCTTCCCCTTGCTTCCCCTGCTCCCCCTGCTTCCCCTGCTTCCCCTTGCTCCCCCTGCTCCCCCTGCTTCCTCACCACCTCTCTAGAAATTCTCCCTCCAGTCCGTTAAACTCACTACCATCGCATAAGGAGTCGTTGCTGATGACCCACGACGTAAGCCAGTGGTTGACTGAGATTAAAACGTTGCGGCAGCAGTTAGCCGATGCCCAGCAGGAACGGGAGCAGGCGTATGCTAGTGCTGCTAATTGGCAGCGGCTTTACGAAACAGAAGCACAACAACGACGGAGTGAAGCAGCCTTGACGCGTCAGACGATCGCTGAGCTGAAGCAAGACATCCAGCAGCTTAAAGGGTCTGTACCGACTGAAGGGAACGCACCTATCGATGTGGCAATCATTCGAGCCGAAGTCGAAAAGCTCCAAACGATCGCCGAACTGCAAGAAACGCTCATTGCAGCATTCGCTGAGCGCGATCGTCTTGCTCAGGCACTCAAAGCGGAGCAAACGAACCATGCCCAAACGCGTAAAGGCTTAACGACAGCTCTGGGAGATGCGATCGATATGCTCTCGAAGGAGAAAGGCTAAAGACAAACTGGCTATCAGCTATCAGCTATCAGCTATCAGCTATCAGCTATCAGCTATCAGCTCTTCGACATATGCTGACCGCTGAGCGCTGACTGCTGACCGCTAACCCAACGCGTAAATTTACTCTTTAACGAGTCTTTCATTCTTTCTCATACGAGCACCAATCGCTCCAACTGCCAGCGTAAAGCTTGCCTGTTTGAATGCCAGCCAGTTCTAACGACAGCAAATTGACGCAAGCAGTGACACCCGAACCGCAGTACACAAAAATCTCTTGAGCCGATCGCAGCGTTTCCCATCGTTCGCCTTGCGCCTCAATTGAACGAACGTAGCCGTCTGCACCTGTGACTGTTTGCCAGGGGTAATTGACCGCTCCGGGAATGTGTCCTGCGATCGGGTCAATGGGTTCACGTTCGCCTCGGTAGCGTTCTGCTTCACGTGAATCGACTAAAACGACTCCAGGCAGATCTTTTTGTGCTTTCACCTGTTCCATAGTCACAACCTGATCAGGACGCGATCGCGGCACAAAGGCTCCAGTTTTGGGTACAGGAACCGTTTGTGTCACGGCATAACCAGCCGCGTTCCAACCTGCAAAGCCGCCATCTAACACGGCAACGCGATCGTGCCCCAGATAGCGCAGAAGCCACCAAAGCCGCGATGCAAACGCTAGACGCGAGTCATCATAGGCAACGACTAGCGTTGGCTCATCCAGCGTTGAATCAACTCCCATCGCTGTGAGGCGGCTCGACAGTTGAGCCATATCTGGTAGCGGATGCCGCCCGCCATGCTCACCAACAGGGCTAGAAAGATCCTGGTTCAAGTCCAGATAAAAGGCTCCTGGAATGTGACCTGCCTGATATTGCTCACGCCCTAATGTTGGTTGCATCAGTGAGAAACGGCAGTCGGCGATCGCCACCTGTGGATCGTCAAGATGATCATGAAGCCATGCTGCTGACACTACTGGAGGAAGCATGAGTATCGTTTGAAGTTTAGACCTAAACTCTAAACCCTGGAGGTGAGGCGATTCAAGTCTAGTGCTCATGCAACCATCAGGCTCCGCTATTCTTTAGACAGATGGTTCCGTTTGCGTCACTAGAGGCTACGACTGTGAGGTCACTCATTCGGCTGAGTATTGCCCTTCTCGTCATCCTGTTGGGGTTGGTAACCTACTGTGGCAATACAGTAGAAAACCCTGTTACGGGTGAACAACAGCAAGTGCAGCTTTCACCGCAACAGGAGATTAGTTTAGGGCTACAGGCACGGCAGCAGATGGTGACCCAGTATGGTGGCTTTTACCCAGACAAGCTGTTGCAGCAGTACATTGACCGCGTTGGGAAGCAAGTAGTGGCGCGATCGATCGCGTCTAAATCCCCCTATCCCTTTGAATTTTACCTGCTGCGGGATGATCGGACAGTGAATGCCTTCGCCCTCCCAGGTGGGCAAGTTTTTGTGACGATCGCTTTACTAAAACGTCTCACCTCAGAAGCGCAATTAGCCGCAGTTTTAAGTCATGAAGTGGGGCATGTGGTAGCACGTCATGGTGCCGAACATTTAACCAAACAGCCATTCAGTCAGCAATTACTGACTGCTGTTAGCACCACTTCTAATAGTGGTTTCAGTGCTGATCCGGCAAATGTGCTGACACAGGCAGTCAAGCAACTCATTGGTCTGCGCTATGGACGTGACGATGAATTAGAGAGCGATCGGCTGGGTTTGCGCTTCATGACCGAAGCTGGCTACGATCCACAGGGCATTATCCAACTGATGCAACGACTCAACGCCTCTCGTCAGAGTGGGCAACCGCTAGCCTTCTTCAGCACTCACCCCAGCCCAGACAATCGCGTCAAACGACTGCAAACACTGATCACTCAGACATATCCGCAAGGCATTCCCCGCAGTTTGAAGGACAACCGTGAGACCTTCGCTCAGATTGTGCAAACACGACTTTGAGAAGGGGACGTAAGGAGCGCGCCCTGTGTGTTAAAGAGTTTGGCGTGGGATGCTTTGAGTGGAGTGCTTCGAGTTTATTAGGGTTAGTGGCTAGGGTTAAAACGTCACGTTTTCTACTGAAAGGTTAGTCGTGCATCTTCAGAGGTTCACGGTTCAAGCTCAGAGATGAGTCGTGCAGGCTTAGAGGTGAGTCATTCATATGCAGAGATGAGTCGTGCAGGTTCGGAGATGAGTCGTGCAGGCTCGGAGATGAGTCGTGCAAGTTTAGAGGTGGGTTATCCGTATGTAGAGATGAGTCGTGCAGGTTCGGAGATGAGTCGTGCAGGTTTAGAGATGAGTCGTGCAGGTTCGGAGATGAGTCGTGCAGGTTTAGAGATGAGTCGTGCAGGTTTAGAGATGAGTCGTGCAGGTTTAGAGATGGGTCGTGCAGGTTTAGAGATGGGTCATTCATATGCAGAGGTGGGTCATGCAGGCTTAGAAATGAGTCATGCAGGTTTAGAGATGAGTCATGTAGGCTCTGGGGTGGATTTGAGTCACCAAAGTAACGTCTGACCTCTCACTACCAACAGCTTCCTGCACCGCACAACTCCGATCGCCGAAAGCTATCGTAGAAGGATGAGGAATTTTCGACAAAATCGACTGAGGCAGCGCTGGCAGGGTTTGCGGCAGTCGTTGTCCATGTATCAATACTGCGGACGGGCGATCGCGTTAGTGTGGGCAACTAATCGTCCGCTAACCATTGCTTTGATGGTGCTGACCTTGATTGCTGGCTTGCTTCCTGGCGCGATCGCCTACGTCGGTAAGCTGATTGTGGATGGGGTTGTGCTGGCGGCGCGATCGGGTTCAGTGAACGATCGCTGGCAGACGCTGACTTACTTAGGCGTAGAAGCCGGATTAATCGCACTGCAAGCAGGCTGCAAACAAGGTTTAGCGCTTTGTCAGTCACTGCTACGAGCGTTGTTAGGGCATAAGGTTAACGTGCTGATTTTAGAGAAAGCACTGACGCTTGATATTTCCCACTTTGAGGACTCGGAATTCTACGACAAGATGGCACGGGCGCGGCGAGAAGCATCCAGCCGTCCACTGAGTTTGGTCGGGCGCACCTTCGGACTGGTACAAGACACTCTCTCGCTGATGACATATGGCGGTTTGCTGCTGCGTTTTTCTCCCTGGGCTGTGCTGGTGTTGATGCTGGCTGCTGTTCCCGCGTTTATTGCTGAGACGCGCTTTGCTGGCGAAGCCTTCCGCTTGTTTCGCTGGCGTGCCCCAGAGACCCGGCAACAAAACTACCTGGAATGGCTACTCTCTAACGACACTGCCGCAATGGAAGTCAAGCTGTATCAGCTCGGTCCCATGCTGTTGCGCCGCTATCGTGATATTTTTCGTCACCTCTACAGCGAAGATCGGGATCTGACCATCCGACGTGGGTTGTGGAGTTATTTTCTGGGACTGCTGAGCACCATTGCTTTTTATGCCGCCTATGTGTGGATTGTGTGGGAGGCGATCGCAGGCAGCATTTCCCTTGGCGACTTGACAATGTATCTCGTGGTCTTTCGGCAAGGACAGGCAACCTTTGCTTCCGTGCTGAGCGCGATCGGCGGCATGTACGAAGACAGCTTGTACTTATCAAATCTCTATGAGTATCTGGAACAACCCATTGCCAAAGCGATCGGACAAGCAACACGAGGACTCTTACCAGGTGATGGGCTACGTTTTGAGCATGTCAGCTTTTGCTATCCAGGCAGCCTTGAGCCAGCGCTGAAAGACGTTTCGCTGCATTTAAAACCAGGCAAAAAGCTGGCGATCGTCGGTGAAAACGGCTCTGGCAAAACGACCCTGATCAAACTGCTGACCCGCCTGTATACGCCAGACAGTGGACGCGTTCTGCTGGATGGCTTAGACCTACGGGAATGGGATCGGGACGCACTTCAGCAGCGGATTGGCGTAATTTTTCAAAACTTTGTGCGCTATCAATTTACCGTTGGCGAAAATATTGGCGCAGGCGATGTTGCCTTCCTTGAAGATGAAGCCCGTTGGCACGATGCCGCCGCAAAAGGCACCGCGCAGCCATTCATTGAGGCACTCCCCGACGGCTATCACACTCAACTTGGACGATGGTTTAAGAGCGGTCGAGAGCTATCGGGTGGGCAGTGGCAAAAGATTGCGCTTTCTCGCGCCTTCATGCGATCGCAAGCCGATATTCTGGTGCTGGATGAGCCTACCTCAGCCATGGATGCCGAAGCCGAAGTCCGCATTTTTGACCACTTTCGCGCCATGACGCAGCAGCAGATGGCAATTCTCATTTCCCACCGTTTCTCGACTGTGCGGATGGCAGACCAGATTATGGTGCTACAGGCTGGCAAAGTAGTTGAACAGGGTACACATGAAGAACTGGTGCGATCGGGCGGACGCTACGCCCAGCTCTTTGCACTGCAAGCCGCCGGGTATCGGTAGTTACAGCAGAAGGCAGAGGGCAGAGGGCAGAAGGCAGGAGCTAATACACCTCACACCTTACACCTCACTTCCGCGAAAGGCAGAAGGAAAAAAAGCGGTAGCTAAGGCTCTCAGACTCAGATGTGTACTTCATTTAGCTGCAAACTGCTGTGTGTGCCAAAATCAGACAGTAATCACTGGAGATGGAGGAAACCAAAATGGATGGTAAGTGCCTTTGCAGTGCAATCACGGTCAGAACGCCAGACAAAAAGAGCATCGATGCCTGTCATTGTGGTATGTGTCGGCGATGGGGAGGTAGTCCAGCATTAGGTGTATCTTGCGGCTCAGATGTGGAGATAGACGGCATTGACACACTCAAAGTGTATCAGTCCTCAGAATGGGCTGAAAGAGCCTTCTGTGCTGAATGTGGTACGCATATTTTCTACAGGTTATTGCAGACCAATGAATACTTTCTCTCAGCAGGTCTTTTTCAGAATGGCATTGAGTTTGAGTTCAAGGAGCAAATTTTTATCGATCGGAAACCTGGTTACTATGAATTTGCCAATCAAACCTTGAATTTGACAGAAGCAGAAGTATTTGCCAAATTTGCGCCAGGTGAGCCTGGTTAAGGCACACAACAGGCTGCTGTACCGGAACACGATCATCTGCATCCGCTGATTAGAGCCGATCGGCTAATGATTGCTTTGTTGTCCAATCAGAACACTGATCAAAACAATAGCCATGCCAACGAGTTGAATGGGTGTCAAGGTTTGATGGAGTAAGACGAAGCCAATCAGAGTGGCGACTACAGGACTCATCAACCCCAGAGAGGAAGCAGCCGATGCTTTGAGCTTATCAATGCCTCGAAACCAAAGCGCATACGCCAGTCCAGTACCGATTAAGCCCAGGTAGACAAAGCCCAACAGGTTGGTTGTGGAAAGCTGAGTGATGGGTGCCTCAAATACCAGGGCAATGGGCAGCAGCACCAGTCCACCCACGGCTAACTGCCATGCGGTAAAGACCAGTAGCGAAGCTGGACGTTTCCACCGTTTGCCTAGCACCGTGCCCAGACCCATTGTGACAGCCCCAGCGATCGCGGCTGCAATGCCAACACCATCAAGGCGCGCCGTCGGTCCAAGCACCAGTAATCCAACACCCACAAAGCCAGCGATCGCCGCTACGATCGTCAGCTTAGACAGTTTTTCATGCAAGATGACCCAGGAAAACCAGACGACTAATAATGGCTGGATTGCGCCTGCGGTTGCCGCAACACCACCCGGAAGGCGATAAGCTGCCACAAATAAGAGTGCTTGAAAGAGTCCGATATTGAGGCTACCTAAGAGCAAAATCCGCCACCACCAAATTCCTTTTGGCAGTTGTCCCAGCCATGCGGTGAGCAGCAGACCAATAGGCAGCGATCGCAAAGAAGCCACCAGGAGCGGATGGTTCGGCGGCAGGAGTTCCGTTGCGACAACATAAGTCGTGCCCCAGATCATCGGCGCTAGAGCCGTGAGCAGAATATCGGACAGGCGAACAGTAGGCGGTTTCATAACTTTATCTTAATATCGAGATACTTAACATCAAGATACTAGCATTTATCTCGATGTTAAGATAATCGACATTGAGATTTCTAAGTGAGTAGCATTCTATGAAAGCCGATCCAGTCGATGCGATTTTGGCGCAATGGCAGAAAGAGCGTCCTGATTTAGACGTGTCACCGATGGGTATCATTGGCAGGATGACGCGTCTGGCGAAACACCTGGAACGAGGGCTTCAAGAGACTTTTGCAAACTTTGACCTGAACTTTGGTGAATTTGATGTGTTGGCGACCTTGCGCCGTACTGGTCAGCCATATCAGCTTTCGCCGACTGAGCTATTCAACACGATGATGGTTTCATCTGGCACGATGACGCATCGGATTGATCGCTTAGAACAGGCTGACCTTGTAAAGCGCACTCCTGATCCCACCGATCGGCGCGGGACACTCATTCAGTTGACCGATAAAGGGTTCAACGTGATCGAAAAAGCAGTTGAAGCTCATGTTGCCAATGAGCATCGTCTCCTTAGCGGTTTAGAGGAGGCGGAACGTCAGGCGCTCGATCAACTGCTGCATCAGCTTTTAATGTCGTTTGAGGAGTAGGAATTAGGTCTCATGCAAGCGCGAAGGGCTGACCAAAACGCTTATGGTGTTGCAGCCGCTTATGGTGTTGCAGCCGCTTGTAATGTTGCAGCCGCTTGTAATGTTGCAACAGTGTCGGCAACCGCTGGCTAATACCAATTCTACAAAATCGCCCTACAGATTCGTTTTTGCTGCTGACCGCTGACCGCTGACCGCTGACCGCTGACCGCTGACCGCTGACCGCTGACCGCCAGCCGAAGCTTGCCTGTGTAGCCACAGTTTAGTGAAATGGTATAAAAACGTTATCAGTCTTGTCCCAATACCTGCCGATTAATTTCCAGAATCGGGCAAAACAAACTGGCTTGAACGGGCGTTAAGTGCTGTTTGACCACTTCTTGCATGACTACATAGGTCGCGTTGCAGCTTTTCTGTGCACTGAAGGCTTTCATGATGGTTTTAAACCACAAGAGAAAGCGTTCGCGTAAGGTGTCCGGATCATTCATGAGCATGGCGACGGCAGAATAGCGCAGGACTCGCACGGTATCGCGTTTCCACTTAGCACTCATATCTTCGTTGCCGCTGCGGAAAAGATCGGGATCGATCGCTCGCATTTTTGCCTCTACCTGCTGCACGATAGCGGCTTCGACCAACTGAAGGGTTTGATACGTTTGCACTCGCGTACCAAATGACTGAACATACGTACTCACAAACGCCAGTTCTTCATCAGTAGCATAGCGACCATCGGTATCCAGGCTTAATTTTTCTAACTGGCTCAACATGTGCAAAACCCTTTGTAGTCTAGGTTGGCTCAGTGTACCCAGAGACCTATACTTAATTGCTCTTAAGCTACCTGCAGATGCATTCAAGCGAAGCCTCAGCTTCCCTGCGATCAGGAAAGGTTCATGAAAACTACATAATTCCATCCCTGTGTTAACGCTGCGGTTGAAGAAAGCTAGGAGGACGCTGAACCGTCCTGATTGCCTGTTGACAGCCCAGAAAGAAATGGGCAGACCATTAGTCAGGAACCTTTCAAAATGCTGGACGCGATCGCCCAGACATTAGCAGAACAAGCTACCAAGCCTGCTGTACCTGCCAATGTCAATACGCCTCAGGCTGCGCTAGTCGTGCCACAGCAAACAGCAGCTCCCGTACTCAAACCCATTGCCAGCGCTCCTGAGTCGCTTCCCCCCTCTTTTGCTCAACCACCACGCAGCATCAGTACTGCTCAAACAACAACCGAAACCAGCAACAGCACTGACATTGTAAATGACGTGCCCGTGGCTGCTCCTAATGTGCAAAGTATTCAACCGCCGCCCAAAAATGACCAGGTTGCTGATGTCGCTACGGCTAAGGCAACTGAGCAAGCCACGATCGCCCAGCGGTTGGTATTGAAGCAACGTTTAGCAGATATTGTTGCCAAAGATAAGTTACTGAAAGAGGCAAAACTACGGGCAAATCTCGAAGCAACGGCGATCGCGACGGCTCAGGAAGGACAATTCGCCCAAGCGCGTCAAATGGCTCACGACACGATGCTTTCTCCCGACAGTCAGGCAACGCTACTGGCTCAAATTGACGCGATCGAAGCCAAACAACGACCCGTAAAACCTGTATTAGCGCGTCAACAACCATTGCCAAAAGCATCCAAGCCACTGGCAGAGAAGGTGAAAGCCTGGGTGCCGACAACAGTTCCAGGTCGATCGCTCCCATCAACACTGCAATTCACGCCGCCACAGTCTAGCCCACCGTATAGCTATGTAACGCCCGTCGAACCGCAGTACGTTAGCTACTCACTCAAAGGGTTTGGGCGATCGCTGGGTGGCGTTGGTGTGGTTGTGGACGATAGCACACCTGACTTCAACGGGCAAAACTGGACGGCAGCCTATGAAACGGGCAGTGGTTTCAATCCCGCCGAATTATGGAAAGGGTTGAGCTTCATTTTTCCCTTAGCCGTACCAGCGCCGATTACATCCAGCTTTGGCTGGCGAGTGCATCCGATCAGGGGCGATCGACGCTTTCACAAAGGTACTGACATTGGCGCACCAATGGGTACACCCGTTTTAGCCGCAGCCGATGGTAAGGTAGCGCTTGCTGATCAACTGAATGGTTATGGACTCACAGTCATTCTGTCTCACCAAAACGACACGCGAGAAACCCTCTACGCACACCTTTCAGCAATGTTGGTCAAACCAGGGCAATGGGTCGAAAAAGGCACTGTGATTGGACGAGTAGGCAGTACTGGCTTATCGACCGGTCCCCATCTGCATTTTGAGCTGCGGCAGAAGACATCAAGTGGCTGGCAGGCGATCGACCCAGGCGTACAGTTAAAATCGGCTCTGGCGCGATTGGTCAAGGCAATGCGGGAAGGTTGAAAACTGAACGAAGCGACGGTTATGGTCTTTGCGGCTAAGCAGGCAACCGATACTTCAGACTGCTTCAAGGATGGATTCTACCTGCTCATACAAACCTCAAGGCGATCGCGGGCATTCAAATCACTGATACCAAAGTTGACAAAGCCAAGGGAGCAAGATGAGGGCTAGACGTTACTGCTTTCACCTTGCTCCATGACGTTCTCGCCGTGTTAAGCGGGTTGAGCGCCCGGTTTACCATCCTCTACGACAAACGAAGCAAGCGTGCTAATCGTCGCTTCGGGTTCAGTAATGGTCGAGACGACGCGGTAGTCACTTTGCCAGCGTTTGCGATTTAGATCACAGCGCACATAGCCCCGCAGCGCACCGTTGAAGAACTTGGTATGCGGGTTATTGGAAAGTGCCAGGGTGACTGGGGCAATAAACTGTGCGGGAAAGTCTGAGGTGATGGAGGTTGCCACAAACTCAGTGCCCAGCGTTGGCGACTCTGGCTTGTTGAAATCGCGCTTGATGTCGTGTACCCAACTGGAATGAATATCACCTGCCAGCACGATCGGGTTGGAAACCTTCTGCTGTTCGAGAAACGTCAGGATACGATCGCGGGCTGCGACATAGCCATCCCATTGATCCACATTGAAGACCTGCACCTCTGGACGCGCATCGAAATCAAATTGCGAGAACATAACTTGTTGGGCAAGGATATTCCAGCGGGCGGGCGATCGTTGCAAACCTTGAAACAACCAGCGCTCTTGTGCCTTGCCTGTCAGTGTAGCGCTGGGGTCAACGGCTGCATCGCAAAGAGGCTTGAGACCGTCATCACAGGGTTGATCCGATCGGTACTGGCGCGTGTCCAACACATTGAACTGAGCCAGATCGCCATACGTAAATCGCCGATAGAGCCTTAAATCAGCCCCCTTTGGTAAAGACGATTCGCGCAACGGCATGTGTTCGTAGTATGCCTGATACGCCGCCGCACGTCGCAGCAAGAACACAGTTGGATCTTGATCAGGTTCAGCATCAACTTCTGAAATACCGCTGGCGTAATTATTTTCTGTTTCATGGTCATCCCACGTCACCACCCAGGGGAACGCTGCATGAGCCGCTTGAAGATTGGCATCGGTCTTGTACAGCGCGTGGCGGTTACGGTAATCTTCAAGGCTCACAATCTCAGAGCTGTTGTGCTGACGAGGACCACCAGGCTCCGGTCCATATTCATAAATGTAGTCGCCTACATGCACGACCAGATCGAGATCTTCTTCGGCGACGTGCTTGTAAGCGGTGTAATAGCCGTTTTGCCAGTCCTGACAGTTGACCAGCGCAAAGCGGAGGCGATCGAGTGGTTGATTACGGGCGGGTGCGGTACGAGTGCGACCGATCGGGCTGACTTCATTACCTGCCTTAAACTGATACCAATAGTGCCGTCCTGGTTGCAGTCCACGCACGTCTACATGCACTGAATGTGCGAATTCTGGCAAAGCAAACTCAGTACCAGACTTGACAATTCGTTTCATGTTTTCATCAGCCGCAATTTGCCATTGCACGGGCACGTTGTATCCCGGCATTCCGCCGCCATTCAGCGGATCAGGAGCCAGCCGAGTCCACAGTACGACACCGTTAGGTAGTGGATCACCAGAGGCAACCCCCAGCGAGAAGGGATAGCCTGAAAACGCGGGTTGAGCAATGACACGGCGCGGCAACTGGCTGGCGATCGCCAAACCCGTCAAAACACCAGCACCACGGAGAACATCGCGTCGTTTGAACCCTGCCGAGAGCAAATGCGAGGAGTTGTACCAATTCATGACTGTAGGGAGATTTATACAGGTAATGAAAAGAACACTACCAAGCAGTTATTAATCAGCCACGAAGGTTTTGTTAAGGTTTAGTTTGGTGTTGGTAGAATTAGTGCCCACAGCGTCGCTCTGATTGCATGAGTAGAACCGTCTGCAATGCCAAGACGAGCTCTCACGGTCGATCGCATAGAGCCTCGTCGACGGCGAATGTACTCATAGCATAATGTTCCTAGTCAGCAGATGCTATCAACCCTTGCATCCGCACCAAGATCCCTAGGCTGTCCGCTGCACTAAAGTTGTGACATACCATCCTAACTACACAAAGATCATCAATGGAAGGATTTGAAAGGCTGGACCTTTAACCTGAACATCGGTAAATTCAGCCACAAGACCTTCAGTGTTAGTAATTTGCAAGAACACCTCGTTAAGCATCTGCGGAGGTAATAACGACATGCCATAGTTCTCGAATGAACTCATTGCCTCATCTTTACCAATTACACGAGTAATTTTTCCAACGATACGAACACTATTTCGGTGAAGTTCACTCAGCGTTAAATCGCGCAAGTTTTCTGTGCGTAGCGTGACTACAACATTCAAATTTGCTGGCTCAGAACATCGGACTACAACGTTGGAAAGTGGAGTTCGCTTTCGGTCTTTATCAAGAGCTTCACGCATCCTTGCAATTTCCGATTGGGGAGTTTTATCTTGGCTTACGCCTTTGCCCTTTGATTGAACCTGCGGTTCAGGCGTTGCTACCTTACTAAGGATATCTACGGCATCAAGGTAATCAATAACTGCATCAACAGCATTTTTCTCAACTGTTCCAGCTACTTCTACAAGCATACCAGGAGAATACATATGGAGATCTTTGATACTTTGTGGCTTCACAATATAACCACCATTCTGTTGAAGTTGATGATAAAGAATGATTGCTATCGATGCTTCTGTATAAGCTTTAGACTCTTTACGAATCTCGTGTGATTCACTAGAACGACTGCCAGCAGCTTCGACTGAAGCGCTCGTATCGACAAGTGTATGAAATAATCTGCTGAGTCCAAATTTTCCAGAGGCGTTTACTGATGTTGAGCCGCCTTCTTTTTTCTCAGCAGTTACTTCTGCTTCTAAGGCAAGACCACCTTGTATTGCTGCCGCAAACGATACCAACATCGGTATGTCAAGATAGATAGGATGTATTAATGGGATTCTTTTCATTGATAACTGTTATTTAGACACTTACCACATATGTATTCATTGGTTCGCTTTCGCCTTGAGTGCATATTGCCGAAAGCGCTCTAAATCTGCATGTAGGGTTGACTCCACCACGCGCCCAATGAAGAGGTTGTCGAGGAGTTGACCGAGGAAGCCAGGAATCGCATAGCCTACCGACATTTTGACGATGCTGCCTTTTTCACCCCGATCGTAAAAGCGAATGGCACCCCGATTGGGCAACCCATCTACCGATTCCCATTGAATAATTTGATGTTCTACGATCTTGAGAATCCGTGAGAGCCACGTAAACTCAAAACCCCCAGTTGCCAACTTCCAGCGCGACAGTTCGGGCTTGTCTTCCAAAACCGTCACAGAATCAATCCACTTCATCCAGCGGGGCATTTGCTCTAGATCAGACCAAAGGCTCCAGACCAGATCGATCGGGGCATCAACTTCTACTTGGACACTATGTTCGAGCCAGTTGGACATGGGGGAAGAAGGGGGAGTAGGGAGTGGGGAGTAGGGAGTGGGGAGTAAGAAATAAATGGAAGAAGATGGAGCAATACTGACTTTAAAGGAAGCGTTGAGCGGTTTATCGATGTTTCGTAAATACTTTCCAGTATCCTACGACGACCCCTACGATCGCTCCTAAAGGCGGTGCAACGATGATTGCTTGAGACGAAAGTCTCAATACTCTATCCCAAGAAGAACCGCACATATGAGAAATATTGGCGCAATGAAGCAGTGCAATCTCAAACGGCAACGTTAGTAGTAATCCGGTGACTGCACCACCCATTGATAGAGAAAAAATCAGGTAGTTTTTTGCATAGCTTTTGTGACGTATAAAGTGAATGGTGACAAAAGACGCGATGATTGCAACAATTAGCCCTAGCCCTAACCCATAAAACGCAAGTACAGCTAGACCCGTCCAAACGAGGTGCGTAAAGTCTGCATCGTTCATAGCCTCTTGCATCGTTAGGTTCTAACTCACTACAAAACAAACGAAGAGTACTCTAGCTCTAGACTTGGTTCAGAAATTTGTGGACTAGCTTATTAACAAGCATCAACTAGTAATTGAACAACCCCACACCTTTAACCTTGTACCCCGTCGGCTCTAGAATCGCTTGAGCAGCTTGCCTGCCGGAGATGGTGGCTCCTTCCATGCTATCAATATAGTCTTGCTGGGTGTAGCTGCCTGCGAGGAAGAAGTTGGTAATGGGCGTTTTCTGTGAGGGACGATAAAGATCCATGCCGGGGGATTCGCGGTAGAGGGACTGGGCGAGTTTGACGACACTGTACCACGTCATCTTGAGGTCGCGGGAGGAGGGGAAGAGATCGTGGACTTGCTTGAGGACATGTTGGGCGATCGCCTCATTGCTCTGCTTAATAAACGGATCGCCGGGAGTGAGCACCAGTTGCATTAAAGACCCTTCGCCCTCACGGTAGTAGTTGCTGGGGCTGGTCAGCGCCATATCTGCAAAACACGAGAAGTCCGCATCAGGTGTGTAAAGCAGATTATCGATGCCAGTCGCGTGATCTAACTGCTGACGTGCGTCTGCGTTCTGTAGCTCTGTCACCCAACCGTCAAAGCGCAACTGTACAGTGGCAACGGGAACGGCATCCAGCTTATAGATCTTGTCAAATTCTTCCCAAGTACGCCATTCGGCAGGCAGTAGACGTTGAATACCAGGAATATCGCAGGCAGCGAGGTAGGCATCAGCGGTGATGGTTTCTTCGGTATCGTCTTTAGCGACAACTAAGCCTGTGATATGAGTTTGGTCATCCTTCTTGTCAAACAGCACTTGACGGATGCGACGACGGGTATGGATTTTAGTACCGCGTGCTTCCAGGTAGTCCACGATCGGCTTGTGCAGATATTCATGAGGCGATCCTTCGAGCATTCGTAGCACTGACGCTTCCGTTCTGGCGGCGAAGAACTGAAAAATAGTAAGCATACAGCGGGCGGAAATATTTTCGGTGTCGATAAAACCCAGAGCATAGGCGATCGGGTTCCACATGCGCTTCAGGCTACCGTTTGAGCCACCCTGCTTGCGAAACCAATCGGCAAAGCTGATGCCATCCAGGTTGCGAATGCTTTTCATCGCGCCATCAAAATCGACCAAGCCGCGCACAATGGGACTGGTGCCAAGGGCGATCGCGTTCTGCACTTTATCCTGCACCGAAAGCTGAGATGTAGTGAAAAACGCCTTCAACCCATTAAACGGTGCGCCTGTAAGAAAGCGAAAGTCCAGCATTCCCACTTGCCCGCCGCGATTGATGAAGGTATGGGTATGCTCTTTCAGTAACAGACTTTCAAACGCTCCGACCTTTTTCATCAGGTCAAACAGGTTGTAGTAGCAACCGAAAAATACATGCAGACCCATTTCCAGATGGTTGCCATCTGCATCAACCCAACTGCCTACTTTGCCACCCACAAACGGACGGGACTCAAAGATTTCCACCTCATGTCCGGCATCGGCTAACTCAACGGCTGCTGCCAAACCCGCCAGTCCCGCACCTACGATCGCAACTCGCATTCTGTCCTTCTCGCTTAGATTGCTTTACACGCTTTAGATTTATAATTGTAAAGGAATGTGCGAGTAGATGAGCGGCAGACGCTTAGGATAACTGCGTTCTCACCCACTGACGGAACTGGCGTACCAGGCTGGTCTCACCCATTGTTTACCCAAAAGCTTTTTAGGCGTTTCATGCGGCGCTAACGGTTTCCTGATTTCTAACAAGCCGCGATCGTATAAAGGTCATGCTACTCGCCGCCGTGCCCGTTGCCAAAGTGCTGCTCTAGGCGCTATTCAACCCCTGAGTGATTACGGCAGCGAATGCGATCGCGTAGAATGATAGGTCAAATGGGATGATTGTGAAGGATACAAAGCGAGAGACTTAACATGGTTTGGAATGTGCAGGTTCTAGAGATTACGGATGAACATGGTCACGGTATTGACAAATATCGAAGGGTCGCTAATTCATCGGATGAAGGTGGGATGCATCCGCTTTGCGAGCATCAGCATGACTCCATCGACGAGGCTGATCACTGTCCTGAAGCGTTAGCGAAAACGGTAGAAATTACGGGCATCCCAGACGGTAGCAACGCCAATCGTGCTGCCCAGCTAGAGGCAGAAGCAGAACAACTGTTAGCTGAAGCGGCTCAATTGAAAGAACAAGATAAAGCTTAACTGTGACTCCCCATATAGGACTTTACGGGAGCGATCAGCGCTGGCAGTGACCTTGCTAGGTTGATCAGCAATACACCCTTGACTTGAGGTATGACGATGCAGCTAAAAGAAGTGGATGGACAGCTTAAAGCCTATAAGACATCCATTGATGTGATTAACGGATTGGATGATGTTAGCGAGTTTCAGGTTTCTGCACGGGTCGCTTATGAGTTGCAGCAGTCCTCAAGTTTTTTGGCTGAAAACTACTGGTACTTAGCGGTGGGGAGCACTGATCAAACCGCTTCTCTACTTGTTGAGTGGGAAATTACCGTTACTGATGGTTCTACTCCTGTTCAAGCTCCCATTAAGGGAGTCATTGATGTTGAGAACGGGCTTGCAGTGCTTGTGTAAGCGCTTAACACTGAGAGTTGAAGAGCTATGATCGCCCAATCCAATGTAGCAAAAGAGGTTCTATGAGCTTCATTCAAGTTGGCGACCTACTAATTCATCTAGACGCGATCGCGCGTACATCACCTTGTTTAGCAAGTTCTAGAAGATTGGGTTAAGAGGCTGCCATAGCAGTGATTTTGGGGAGAGAAAGCAGGCACGTCTTCTCCTAAAGTTCCCCGCTATGTCTTATCGGTAACGGTAGTGGCAAATGGTTTGTCAGGAGGCGATCGCCCCGTCAGGAGAAATGGATTGCAAGCTTGAGTATGCTGTCTCGATCGACATGACCAAACTGCGTAGCCAACGTAGCGCAATCATTAGAGAATTTATTACCATCAGAACACTGGCTAACGCCTCACTTTGGTCGTATATTGATTTATTCTCACTTTGATGGTAGCGATCGCTCGTTCTGAAGGTGCATTATGATTTCCCCTCCTCCTGATCTCGAGCAGAGCCGTCATCAGTTGGTGACGATCTATCGCAAGTTGCCGCCGCTGGAACAGGTGATGGTGCAGTTGTTTTCAGTCATTTACGAACCGATCAGCCGATCGTTATTGCTTAGCTGTTGGAATCACCTTACAGCACCCGATCGAGGCAGCAAAATGTTGACTGCCCCAACCATCAAGCCCTATGTCGATCGCCTGCTTGCATTGGATGTGTTAGTGCAACAAAGTGGTGCAGGACCACAATGTCATCCATTATTAACCGAAATTGCGACCCGTGATGCGGTGCAGGCAAATCGGTTTGAGCGGTTGGTGCAGGCAGTGCAAAAAGGGTTTCCGGTACCGAGACGCTGGAAAGACGGACCCATTTCGTTTGGCACCGATCGACAGCTTATCCGTGAGATTCGGATTGGTCTTTATCGCAAAGATATTCAATTCATCAACAAGCAATTAGAGGATTACTACAAGTACACCTACCAAAAAGACAAGCTGTCGCTGGACGATGTCTATCAGCAAATTTGCAATAATCCCTTCGATGCAACCTGGTTTCGCACACTGCCCACCGATCTTTATAACAGTGCGCTCATTAGCATTTTGAACTTTTCGATGCTGGATCTAACGCCTGCCAGTGCGCCCCTATCTCTGTTGGAAGAAGATGTCGCTAAAGCGGGTAAGCAAAGTTCTGTTCTGCAATGCGTCGTTTTAGCCGAACATTTGCTTTTGCGGGGACGCTTGCAAGAGGCTCAGCACATTCTTGATCAGGCTCCTGAGTATCAACCTCAGATTGCGGCGTTGCAGGGACAGATCAGCGTTTTACAAGGCGATGATGCCACAGCGATCGCCCAATACACGATGGCGCTACAGGCACTCAAGAAAGGCACTGGCAAGCGGAAAATCTATTTCCAATCCATGAGTGGTTTGTTTTTCATCCTGGCATTGTTGAAAGATGGGTCTGCCGATCGCTTAGCCGAAGCAGCCGAATATGCCAGCATTGCACGTCAGTCGAGGCATTGGTTGAGCGTTACCTATGCAGCACTGGAGAATGTAATCAAAGTTCAGCAGGGAGATCTGGCGAAGAAAGCGTGGATCAGCAACATGCCGATCGCCTCCCACAAAGCGGGAAACAGCCTGGAAACGTTGTTCTGTTCCCTCTGTCTTTACTGGGTTGATATTGAGCAAGCGAAAAAACATCTGCCGAGGCTTTTAGAACCGTTTTACAACGATGCTGGCACGTCGGGCTATCTCTGGTTGGCAAAAACCGTTGGCGAACTAATCGCTAAACTGAAGCCGCGCAGCCCTTATGTGAAGCAGGTGCCCACCTTACTGCCTGATGTCAACCTGCGATCGCTGGCAGACTTGATCCAACCGCAAGAGGCATGGGAACTGTGCCTGAATGCTCTCAGCCATTTGCGGAAAGACGAACCTCCAGTCGCAACTAAAACTGAAACCACCCAACGCCTTGCCTGGTTCGTCACGTTCTACCCGACGACTGGCTGTGTACTGCAACCACGAGAGCAATCGCTCAATGCGAGAGGAGAGTGGAGCAAAGGTCGCCCGATCACCTTGAAACGCCTCAAAAACGATGCCAGTGAGCTGGGCTACCTTACGCCTCAAGATCTGAAGGTGTGCGCTCAAATTAAAACCTATGCCTATGGCTGGGGCAACAAAACGGACTATACCTTTACCGACAAGGCGATCGCGCTGCTGGTCGGTCATCCTTACGTTTTTTGGGAAGATGCGCCCACCACGCGCATAGACGTAGTGAAAGGTGAGCCAGAACTGCTGGTGAAAAAAAGTAAAGACGAGCACCTCACGCTGCAATTTTCACCAGAGATTAAAGACAACAAAGAAACGCTGACCGTGAAGGAAAGCCCCACCCGGCTCAAAGTCATTGACATCACGCCAGAGCATCGCCGCATTGCCGACATTCTAGGGCAAAAAAATCGCCTGGAAGTGCCTGCTGCCGCAAAAGAGCGCGTTTTATCTGCCATCAATGCCGTTTCTAGCATTGTGACGGTACATTCCGATATTGGTGGCGGCGTGACCACTGAAGAAGTACCTGCCGACCCGAAACCACACATCCATCTGCTGCCTGCCAGTGCGGGCTTAAAAGTCGCGGTCTTGGCACGTCCCTTTGCTCAGGCGGGACCCTATTATCGTCCGGGGACAGGTGGCGAAACGGTGATTGCTGAAGTAGACGGCAAGCGCTTGCAGACCACCCGAAATTTGCGCGAAGAGAAGACGCTGGCAAATGCGGCGATCGCCGCCTGCCCTACCTTTCTAGAGCAGGAAAAACAGGACAATGAATGGCTCATAGACGATCCGGAAGCCTGCCTGGAACTACTGCTAGAACTGCAAGCGTTGGGCGATGCGGTGGTCATTGAGCATCCTGAAGGCGAAAAATTCCGTGTGTCGCATCAGTCCACTCTCAAAGATTTCAAGCTCAACATTAAACGGCAGAACGATTGGTTTGCGACCGACGGTGAGCTGACAGTGAGTCCTGACCTCGTGCTCGATATGCAACAACTGATGCAACTGCTGGAGAAAACGTCCAGTCGCTTTATCCCCCTCGGTGACGGGCAATTTCTGGCGCTGACTCAAGAATTTCGCAAGCGACTAGATGAACTCCGCACCTTTTCAGAGCGATCGGGCAACAGTCTACGCCTCCACCCACTCGCTGCGGTTGCGGTAGAAGACTGGATGGAAGAAGTTGGCGATCTCAAAGCAGATAAACACTGGAAGGCGCATATTCAGCGGCTGAAGGAGATTCAGAACTTTGAACCTCAATTGCCATCAACGCTACAAGCCGATTTGCGCGATTATCAGATCGATGGCTTTCGCTGGCTGGCACGGTTGGCACACTGGGGCGTGGGAGCGTGTCTCGCCGATGATATGGGCTTGGGCAAAACCCTGCAAGGGCTGGCAGTCATTCTCACCCGTGCGCCTGACGGTCCTACACTTATCGTTGCACCCACCTCCGTGTGCATGAACTGGATGGGCGAGGCACAGCGGTTTGCACCCACGCTCAACGCGATTCAATTTGGCAGTGGCGATCGCCAAAAAGTGCTGGACAATCTGCAACCGTTTGATCTGCTGGTTTGCAGCTACGGATTGTTGCAACAAGAAGAGGTGGCAGACAAATTAGCAAAGGTGCAATGGCAGACGATCGTGCTGGATGAGGCTCAATCCATCAAAAACTTTGCGACCAAGCGATCGCAAGCCGCGATGAATCTTCAGGGTAGTTTCAAACTATTGACCACTGGAACGCCGATCGAAAACCATTTGGGTGAACTCTGGAATCTCTTTCGCTTCATCAATCCAGGCTTACTCGGTTCGCTGGAAAGCTTTAACCAACGCTATGCCACACCGATCGAACGCTATAGCGATCGGGATGCCCGCAATCGCTTGAAGAAACTCATTCAACCCTTTATTCTGCGCCGCACCAAGAATCAAGTGCTAGAGGAATTGCCTTCCAGAACCGAGATTCTGCTGCAAGTCGAGCTGAGTCGAGAAGAACTTGCCTTTTATGAGGCACTACGGCGAGAGGCGATCGCCAAACTATCAGACAGTGATGCCAAAGCGGGTGCCAAGCATCTGCAAGTGCTGGCAGAAATTATGCGCCTGCGGCGTGCCTGCTGCAATCCCAGCCTGGTGAAACCCGAACTCGCGCTGCCCAGTTCTAAACTGCAACTGTTTGGTGAAGTGCTGGCAGAACTATTGGAAAACAAGCACAAAGCACTTGTGTTTAGCCAATTTGTGGATCATTTGCACATCATTCAAGAGTATTTAGACACGCAAAAAATTACCTATCAATATTTGGATGGCAGCACGCCGATGGCAACGCGCAAAAAGCGTGTGAATGCGTTTCAGGCAGGCGAAGGTGATGTCTTTCTCATTAGCCTCAAAGCGGGTGGCACCGGATTGAATCTCACTGCGGCAGATTACGTGATTCACATGGATCCGTGGTGGAATCCCGCTGTGGAAGATCAGGCGAGCGATCGCGCTCATCGCATTGGACAAAAACGCCCCGTCACCATCTATCGCTTGGTGGCAAAAGACACGATCGAAGAAAAGATCGTTGATTTGCATCAACACAAGCGTGATTTAGCCGATAGCCTGTTGGAAGGAACGGAGATGAGCGGCAAAGTATCCACCGACGAATTGCTGCGACTCATCTCTGAGAGTTGAAATGGTTTAGCCTACTTAACTTTGGGCACCCATACCGAAACAGAACCACCGTTACAGCGGAAGTCACCCCATCCATCATCATTAGTCGTGATGGGTTCATCCACATGTCCAGTGCTATCCACATACGTCGTGTTTGGCTGACCCACTTCCATCAGCTTCGTGCCTTCACTCCCGTTACTAAGCAACACTGCCATACCGCCGGGATGATCGTCATCGCCCAAGCGCGTCCAGCCGATCGTGTTGGCGTGGTCGAAGTAATCGTATTGCTCACCATACGCGTAGGTTTGACGAGCCTCAAGCATCTGGTCAAGAATCTCTTTATGGCTGTCTAACCAGATTTCATGTTCTTCACCGTCCTTGCCGTTGTCCTTGTAATGCGCGCCATAGTAATCCGCATAAAAAATGCAGGGATAGCCTTCTCGACGCAGCAAGATCAACGCATAAGCAAGCGGCTTGAACCAGGATTCAACCACCGATTCTAGAGATTGCAAGGGCTGTGAGTCATGGTTTTCTACCAGCGTCACGGCAAGGGTAGGCTGTTGCTGTACGAGGGTGTCATCAAAAATTTGTCGCATGTCGTAGCTATTGCCTGCTTTGCTGGCGACGTGGAAATTGTAGTGAAGCGGTGCGTCAAACAATGTCACTCGACCGTTCGTGGTTTCCACAAAGCTGTGTAACGCTTCAACATCGTAAGACCAGTACTCGCCGACTCCAAAAAGGTCACGCTTGGTCTCGTGGCTCACATGGTCTAACCACTCTCGGAAAAACTCGGCTGAGACGTGCTTGACGGCATCAAAGCGAAAGCCATCAACTCCAGTGGTATCGACATACCATTCGCCCCAATACTTCAGTTCGCCTTGCACTTCAGGGTGGTTCATATCGAGGTCGCAGCCCATGAGATAGTCAAAGTTACCTTTCTCCAGGTCTACGTTGCGATCGAACTCTTTGCCTTTGAGTAAGTAAATCGCGTCTTCAGCCTCGTTATAGGCGTTGTAGTCGATCGCGTCAAAGTGCCACCAATGCCATTTCATGCTGGAGTACTTATCACCACGACCGGGAAAGGTGAAGCCTGTCCAGGCTTTGACGGTTTGATACTCACCGACAACTTCATTGCGATTTTCCATGTCGAAGGGAGTTGCCTCCACTTCTTCCTCTTCATCTGCGCCCAGCTTGTGATTAAAAACAGCGTCGGCGTAAATGCGAATGCCCGCCTTTTGCGCTACTTTAATTGCCTGTAGGTACTCTTCTTTCGTGCCGTACTTCGTGCGCACGGAGCCTTTTTGATCAAACTCGCCTAAATCAAACAAGTCGTAAACGCCATAGCCAACGTCATAGCCGCCGCCTGTGCCTTTGTAGGCGGGTGGTAACCAGAGTGACGTTACCCCAACCTTTGCTAACGCTTCAGCCGATTCAGCGAGTTGCTTCCAGAGATTCCCATCCGGTGGAATGTACCAATGGAAGTACTGCATCATTACACCGTTTGTTTCGGACATTGCTGCGACTCCAATAAGTAAGAACTGTTTTTATTCCCCTAATAAAATAGGTGGAATTTAACTGCTGGACAATCTGTCAACCGAGGTATCTGCCGCTACTTTCAACATTAGGGAAACATCCGTAAGCAAAAGGATGTCCTCTTAGCCGTCTTCCTCTTCAGACGATCGTCTATCAGAGCGCTTTGCTTGGTTCAGTTATTCTACCGATTTAGGTGACAAGAGCGTCACGTTGCACTCCGTTCTCAGGCTTCAACGAATTAGACAACGCATCTGATGCTAATTCTTGCGCTAAATTTTCTTGAAGTGCTTCTAAAACTTCAATGGGATCAGCCGCTTCTTGCATTGCCTGTGCTTCTAGATCCTTGCGATCGAGCACGTCTGGCAAATCGGTACGAAGCTCTTCTAAAAGAGCAATCACTTTGGCAATCTTTTGGTCTGAAAGCAGATTGAGTTGTAATGTGAGTTGCGATCGCTGCTCAGCAAAGTTTTCTTGACGGGTTTGACGCACCAGTACGCCAGTAGAAATTAGCAAGGCAGCCGCATCTAAACCCTGCTGCGACCAGCTAAAGTGCGGTACCGATGTGGGCAAGATTTCTGCTTGACTCAGTAGGCTGCTAAAAAACCAGCCCAACACTCCGACCAGCAGACTATACAAGAAGGCTGGTCGCCCAAAAAACGTAGTAATCGTCTCCAACACCTTTTCGTGTGCCGGAGTGTTTTGCGCTGCCTGTCGATGCAGCGACGTGATGGCTTCAATACTTTGAGCAATGGGGTCTGGTAGGGGTGCAGTCAAGATGCGCTTCTGATGCACAGCAAGGTCAGAGTCAGCGTTCTCTGGAGTGGAAGGCTTGGCACTGTTGCGATCGGCGTTTGTCAGCATGTGAATGCTCTCATATGGCACATCTCATCACTATAGTCGGTCAGGCAAAGGTCTCGTGACGGTTTCCGTGAGCTGACTGCAACCAACCATCCTAAAGGGCTTGGCTGGGTGTGATCGCGGCAACGACGATCGCCGGGTCTAACCATTCGTCTCGTTCAGTAGGCATTGCTCAAGCGATCGTTACGTCTGCCGAAGCTGTGGTTAGCAACGGCGAAGCGGTCGTTAGTAATCATGAAGCTGTGGTTACCAACGTTGAAGCTGTGATTACTTACGTTGAAGCTGTGATTACTTACGTTGAAGTTGTGGTTACTTACGTTGAAGCTGTGGTTAGCAACGGCGAAACTGTCGTTAGTAATCATGAAGCTGTGGTTACTTACGTTGAAGCTATGGTTACTTACGTTGAAGCGTTTGTGAAGTGTGATCGCCGACAGCTTGTGGATCAATATGCGATCGTGCTAGGGCAGAACATCAAGCTTAGAGGACGTGCAGACGAAAAGTCTTCCAGAGCTTTAGCACTCAACCAAACACCATCTTCCCTTAACCTCGTATCCTGGTTAAAGACGCACAACTTGAGAGCGCAATGGCAGAGATGAAACCCATTCATGTGATTGGTGGCGGTTTAGCAGGCACCGAGGCGGCTTGGCAGATTGCCCAGGCAGGCATCCCAGTCATCCTGTACGAAATGCGACCGCTGCGATCGAGTCCCGCGCACCATTCAGAGCATCTGGCAGAGCTGGTATGCAGCAATTCGTTTGGCGCACAGTCGAGCGATCGCGCCTCTGGTTTGCTGCACGAAGAATTGCGTCGTCTGGATTCCATTGTGATTGCCAAAGCCGATGAACACGCGGTTCCGGCAGGTGGAGCGCTGGCAGTCGATCGCGCCATCTTTAGCCGCAACCTGACAGAAACACTCTCTCAACATCCTTTGATCGAACTCCGCCGTGAGGAAGTTACCGCTATTCCAACCGATGGAATCAGCGTACTGACTACGGGACCGTTGACCAGTCCTGCATTAGCCGAGGATCTCCATCGGTTTACGGGCATGGAGTACATGAGCTTTTTTGATGCTGCCAGCCCGATCGTCGTGGGTGAGTCGATCGATTTTGATGTGGCGTTTCTTGCGTCTCGCTACGATCGGGGTGAAGCGGCATACCTTAACTGCCCCATGAACCGCGATCAGTATCTCCACTTTCGGCAAGAGTTGTGTCAGGCAGAACAGGCAGAACTGAAGGATTTTGAGCAAGAAACCGCCAAGTTTTTTGAAGGCTGTCTACCGATCGAAGAAATGGCACGACGCGGCGAAGATACGATGCGCTACGGTCCGTTAAAACCAGTGGGTTTGTTTGATGCCCGTTTGGGCGATTTTCGTGAACCTGAGAATAAAGCCAAGCGTCCCTATGCGATCGTGCAACTGCGACAGGAAGATCGAGCAGGGCAACTGTGGAACATGGTCGGCTTTCAAACCAATTTGCGCTGGGGTGAACAAAAGCGCGTGTTCCACCTGATTCCTGGCTTGGAGAATGCCGAATTTGTCCGCATGGGCGTGATGCACCGCAATACATTTGTTAATGCGCCAGAATTACTCCATGCCACTCTGCAATTCAAGCAACGTGAGACGCTTCTCGCCGCAGGGCAACTGGTGGGCACCGAAGGCTATACCGCAGCAACGGCTGGCGGTTGGTTAGCTGGCACCAATGCCGTACGGGTCGCACGAGGACAACCACCGATCGCCCTTCCCGTCACAACCATGATGGGTGCCTTGTTCGACTTCATCAGCGCTGCCTCGCCCAAACACTTTCAGCCCATGCCACCCAACTTCGGCATTTTGCCAGAACTGCTCAAACGCATTCGCAACAAGCAAGAACGGTATGGCATGTACCGCGATCGTGCCTTCGCTGATCTATCAGCCTGGATGAATCAGGTTCGGGTAGCAGCATAGAGTTGTTAGGGTAGTCCTAGACAGGTAAGGATGCCTTGTAGTGGTGAATGAAGTACCAAATGGCACCAATGTGATTGTCCAATGACTTTGAAAATGACAAGACATTGTGATTGCAATACCGGAAAACTTAAACATCAACATCAACCATCACTCTATCCTTACTTGTTTAGGACTACCGCTTACCCGTTTCGGTGTTTTCTGCAAGCAAAATGCCTTTTTGCTTATCTGTTTTGCCTTTTCGCTTACTCATTTCGGTCAATCGCGCACTCATGACAACTATTGCTGTGTTGCTACGAGCCGTTTAGGACGGTGCGATGCTTCTAGAGCTAACCGACTGCTGATGAAACGCGTGTCGGAGACGGTCAGTCGATCGCATTCCAACTCTAAGCCGTCTGCATCTGCTGCAACACTTGCTTAATCACTGCTGTGGGTACCTGATCGGTGACGATCGCCGCCCCAATTTGAGTCGGCAATACAAAGCGCACCTGTCCTGCTTCTACCTTCTTGTCGGCTTGAAGGGATGTAAGAATGGCATCAAGGTCGATTCCGGCAGGGAGACGCGTGGGCAAGTGTGCCTTTTGCAGGAGCGTGAGTTGACGCTGGGCATCTGCGTCTTGCCAGAGTTGGAGTGCAACTGCGATCTGGGCTGCTGCGACCATGCCGATCGCCACTGCTTCACCATGATTGACAACCTGATAGCCTGTGAGACTTTCAACTGCGTGACCGATCGTGTGCCCGTAGTTCAAAATTGCCCGTAGTCCAGCTTCTTTTTCGTCCTTACTAACGACAAGCGCTTTTGCCTGACACGAATGGGTGAGCATTGCTTGCAACAGTTCTGCACTCAGATGAGAAAGCTGATCAAGCTGGGGCGCAGCTTCCAACTGGGTGAACAGTGCCGCATCCCAAATCACGCCGTATTTGATGACTTCGGCGATCGCGGCTCGAAATTCTCGCACAGGCAATGTTTGCAAGACTTGCGGATCAATCAATACCAAACGCGGCTGATGAAAGGCTCCAATCAGATTTTTGCCGTTGGGATGGTTGACACCTGTTTTGCCGCCGATCGCTGCGTCTACCATTGCCAGTAATGAGGTTGGCACTTGCACCACATTCACACCTCGCAGCCAGGTTGCCGCTGCAAAGCCTGTCATATCACCAATCACTCCACCACCGAGCGCGACAAAGGTGGACGATCGCTCCAGCCGATTGCTTAACGCCGCATCATAAATTTGACTGAGCGTTTCCAGGGTTTTGTGCTGCTCACCATCGGGTAAAAGACAGGTTGCTACAGTAAAGCCTGCTTGTTCCAGAGAAGCCGTTGCCCGATCGCCGTAGTGTTCAAACACTGCTGGATTGGACACCAGCAGAACCTTTTTGCCCAACTTCAGCGGTGCGTCCTCTTTGCCCTGCATCCAGTTGCCGAGCTGATTGAGAGTACCTGGAGCGATCGCAATGCTGTAAGCATGTTGCGGTAAATTGACGGGAATAACAGACTGCATGGGAGGAGGGGGTTGAGTTATAAGTTGTAAAGATGAGTTGAACTGCTGGCAGAAGGCAGAGGGCAGAGGGCAGAGGGCTAAAAAGCTGACCGCTGACCGCTGACCGCTGATTGCTGACTGCTACGTAGAGGGCAGAGGGCTAAAAAGCTGACCGCTGACCGCTGACTGCTGACCGCTGACCGCTGACCGCTGATTGCTGACTGCTACGTAGAGGGCAGAGGGCTAAAAAGCTGACCGCTGACCGCTGACCGCTGACCGCTAACCGCTGATTACTGACTGCTCTATTCTGCCTCCTCCTAAGTTTATTTGCCCCTGGTCACCTTGTGCGACCCGTTGTTTTGTATAGTTTGTCTAGACCTGTGGAGCGATAACAAATGTCATTTCTGCTTTTTCCTTTGCTGTTGGGTGGAGTTTTTACGTTGGCGATCGGTCTGTTCTTTACGCTACGGGCAGTCAAGCTGATTTAGTGGTTGGTTGTTAGTGGTTGGTTGTTAGCGCCCGATGGAATGACCTGGCGAGTCTTGTTAGTGAGTATCGGCAAAATGAGCGGATGCTCACTAGCAACTGACAACCAACCACTAACAACGTTCCTACTAGCGAGCGATCGCGCCAACCGTTACTTCTGCCTCTACTTTCTGATGCGCTGTTTCTTGCGCCAAATAGTCTGCTAACTGCGCCTCAACCTGGCTACGCACAAGCTGACGGTAGTGCAGAAAATGCTCCAATAAGCCGCAGTTGCTCATATAGGGCACAAACACCTCCGGATTGCGCCGTAGGATTGAGACAAGCTGCTGCCAGAACTGACCACGTGTACTGCGTTTGATGCCTTGTCGCCAGAAAATCGTCAGCACTGCTCGCAGTTCCACCCACTCCAGTCGCTTAAAGGGGCGTTTGTGTGGTGCTGGCTGCATCGTCATAAAGTGGCGGTAGACGCGTGCAAGATAGCGACTGGGTTCATACAGTTCCCAAAAGCAGTTGACATACTCTCTGGCTAAAGCGGCGATCGGGCGAGTGGGAATAAAATTCATTAACCCCATCTGTTGCCCACTTAAGTTTTGGCTCGACTCAAAGAGCCGACCTTCCTTCTCTAGCCGATGCCACAGTGCTGTATTAGGCAGTGCGTGGAGCATTCCAAACATCGCTTTAGGAATGGCAGTGGCTTCGACAAACTCAATAATGCGATCGCCCGCTCCTGGTTTCTCGCCATCAAAGCCCAGGATAAAACCTGCCATCACGGACAGCCCCTTGCGGTTGATGATTTGCACCGACTCAACGAGAGAATTGCGCGTATTCTGAAACTTCTGGGTCATCGCCAGACTTTCGGTATCCGGCGTTTCGATGCCTAAGAAGACGGCTGTGAAATTTGCCCGCACCATCAGATCCAGCAGTTCTTCATCTTGAGCCAGATCGACAGACGCTTCAGTACTCAGCCGGAAGGGATAATTGTGTGCTGCCATCCACGGCACTAATTCACGTAGCAAGAGTTTGACGTTGCGCTTGTTGCCAATGAAGTTGTCATCGACCATAAACACCGATCGCCGCCAGCCCAAATCATACAAAGCCTGTAGTTCTGCCAGTAATTGCGCAGGCGTTTTGGTGCGTGGCTTGCGTCCATACAGCACAATAATGTCGCAAAACTCGCACTGAAAGGGGCAGCCCCGCGAAAACTGCACCGACATTTCGATGTAAGCGCTGAGATCCAGCAGATCAAAACGCGGAACGGGTGTACCTGAAACGTCTGGCTTTTCACCCTCAGGGGCACGCAAAATGCCCGATCGCTCGCCTCTATTGAGCGCGTCTACTAGCAGTGGCAGGGTAATTTCCCCTTCATCTAAAACTAAAAAGTCGGCTCCTGCTGCTTGAGCGGCATCGGGTACGGATGTGACGTAAGGACCACCCACAGCGACCAGTTTGCCTCGTTGCTTTGCCTCACGAATGAGGTGGAGTAAATCCGGCTTTTGAACAATCATGCCCGATAAAATGACCAGATCTGCCCAGTTCCAATCAGCTTCGGTCTGCGATCGGACGTTGCGGTCAACTAAGCGAAACTCCCAGGTTTGCGGCAAGATTGCAGCAACGGTGATCATGCCCAATGGTGGTAGCGACGCTTTGCGATCAATCAGTTCAAGTGCTTTATCAAACGACCAAAATGATTCTGGAAAAAGTGGGTAAAGAAGTAAAACTTTCATTAAATTGGTAAACCCTTACAGCAAAAAACGTTGGCTTAAAGAATGTCTGAAAAGGTCAGTGTTAGCAACTCAACATCGCGGTTGCAGAAACATAGTGTAGCTACGCCCGAAGAGCATACTCTGTCGTTGCCAGTGACAGAACCGCCATTTCTTCTGAGTCTGTGTAGTCAAACTTTGTTCCTATAGCGGCACATTGCATTTGCCCAGCACTTCTGAGACAGTCCCTTAGCGAAGACACTCAAGCTTACCGTGTCTGATTCGCATTCGCCGATCGCCTTTGTACGGGCAAACTCTCTGGCGACGATTATTGCAGCCGCAAAACAGTCACTAACAGCCTCTAACCCCTTAGAATTTCAACTAGCACCCCATCGGCACACTGAGGGACAGCATGAACGAACCGACCGAGACGATTTTTAGCAAGATTATCCGCAGAGAAATTCCCGCTGAGATTATCTATGAAGACAACTTGGCACTTGCCTTTAAGGACGTAAACCCACAAGCACCAGTGCATATTTTGGTGATTCCCAAACAACCGATCGCAAAACTATCCGATGCGGAGTCCAACGACCACGCCCTCATGGGTCATCTCTTGCTGACCGCCAAGCGCGTTGCTGACCAGGCAGGCTTAACCAATGGCTATCGCCTGGTAATTAACACTGGCGTAGATGGTGGGCAGACAGTGGATCATCTTCATCTGCATATTTTGGGTGGGCGAGCAATGGGATGGCCGCCAGGGTGAAGGGAGTGGGGAGTGGGGAGTAGGGAGTGGGGAGTAGGGAGTAGGGAGACCAGAGACGTTCTAAGTTAACTTTGACCGCTGATTCCCTTTCCTCACTCCTCACTCCTCTCCCCTCACTCCTCACTCCTCACTCCTCTCCCCTACACGCTAAAATTGATCTAGATTCGGAGGATGTCCAACGGTTTACACACGCCCCCTTGCCCGTTTAATTGAGCAACTGCAACATCTCCCTGGTGTTGGTCCCAAAACAGCACAGCGTTTGGCACTACATATCCTCAAGCGATCGGAGGATGAGGTGAAAGCGCTGGCGAATGCGCTGATGGAAGCAAAGCAACAGGTCGGCTATTGCTCGGTCTGCTTTCACTTATCAGCAGAACCTGTCTGCGAAATTTGTCGTACGCCCAGCCGCGACAGCCAAACCATCTGTGTTGTCGCTGACTCTAGAGATGTGATTGCGCTAGAAAAAACCCGTGAGTATCGAGGTAAGTATCATGTGCTAGGTGGGCTGATTTCTCCAATGGATGGCATTGGACCAGAACAACTACACATTCAACCGCTGGTGCGTCGGGTCAAGCAACAAAGTATCGCCGAAGTCATTATGGCGATCAGCCCTAGCGTTGAAGGCGAAACTACGACCCTTTACGTGGGGCATTTGCTCAAGCATTTTACGAAAGTCACGCGCATCGCCTTTGGGTTGCCGATGGGAGGCGATTTAGAGTATGCCGATGAAGTAACATTGGCAAGAGCACTGGAAGGTCGGCGCGAGTTGGATTAGAGCAGAAGCGGTTAGCGTGTAGCGGTCAGCGGTCAGCCATCGAGCGAACGATCGCAATGGAGCGGCTTGTGAGTGACTCTATTAGGACTGATGCAATCTGCGTCAGTCCTATCTACATAAAATTGGGTGTGTCAGATTGGCTAGCAGCATCCAATTACCGCCTCTTAACCCCTGACCACTGACTGGAAGCAATGAGAGTGATCAGACGCTTGAAGCCATTGATCCGCTGGGGCATTCTCGGTGGAACGCTTTTCTTTTTAAGTACAGTTCTCCATCAGCACTGGCAGAAGGTTGTTGCCATCCGTCTGGAGAGCACAGGTCTGGCATGTCTGGCGATCGCCCTCGGAGTCACTCTCCTGGCTCACATCTGCGCGGGGGGAGTCTGGAGTCGCCTCTTACAAGATCTACGACAGCCTGTAAACGGCGTTTGGCTGGTGCAAGCGTACTTGAAAACGACGATCGCCAAATACCTTCCGGGCAATGTCTGGCATTATTACGGTCGTATTACGGCTGCGACCAAAGCGGGTGCAACGCTAGAAATGGCAACTGTGAGCGTGTTGCTGGAACCGCTTTTGATGGCAGCCGCTGCCTTGGTCATAACGTTGGTCTGTAGTCAGCCGATCGTGGCACGGTATGGGCTGCCAATCATCGCGCTGCAATGGTTCACTCTGGTCATTGTTCTTGCGTCTATGCATCCCCGCGTGATCAATCTGCTGGTTCACTATGTAGGAAAACTAAAGCACAAAGCGACTAGAACAGACACTGGTTCTCCTTCGTTTAAGCTGGAGCACTATCCACTCTTACCGCTGGTTGGAGAAATCGGCTTCCTGCTCCTACGCAGCATTGGGTTTTTGCTGACTTTTCTAGCCATCAGCCCTATTACGCTTGGGCAACTGCCACTGTTGCTGAGTGCTTTCAGTCTGGCGTGGCTATTGGGCTTGGTCGTGCCAGGTGCGCCAGGAGGCATTGGAGTGTTTGAGGCAATGGCGATCGCGCTGCTCGGTCAAACGTTCTCTCCAGCCGTGCTTCTTAGCGTTGTGGCGCTTTATCGGCTCGTCAGTATTCTCGCAGAAACTGCTGGTGCTGGATTGGCGTGGCTCGATGAGCAGCGCCTACTTTGAACGAAGCTCACGGCACAAGCCACGATAGAAGGGTTAAAATCAGTCGTTACCTTGCAAGGCTTCCTCTGCATCGTCATGTTCAACGTCGATCGTATCTGTTTCAGGAGTGGGCAATGCTGGAAGTAACTCTGCTTGAGCCTCACGTTTGAGCTGAGAAAAGATGCGATATTTGTCTGGATCAAAAATATTGGGTATAGGCTGTGTTTCATCAACCTGCATCTTAATCAAATTGTATTGAACGTTTTCGGCGTGAATCGCAAACGTTACAGTAAAAACTTCCAAAAAGTTCACTACCCAGGCACATTCGTCTTCAGGATAGTTTTGGTAATACTTGATCAGCTCAGCGATCCGTGCCTCCAAGTGTGTGCGTGAGTGCTTACAAATTAGAATAATTTTGAGCAGTGCGACCACTAACGTAATGGGGTTTCCCTGCGAAAGAAGCAGCACAAAAAGTTGCGACGGTTCTGCTTGATTCTCGGTGGTTAAATAATCAATCACTCGATTGCAGGTTCGCAACGTCAGAGCATTAGTGACAACTTCATCATCATGGCTTTCGTAAAGAGCATCTAATTTCTCTGTCAGTTTTGCACGTAAGGTTTCGACAAATTCCTGATTTTCAACAGAGAAGATTAAATATTGTTGTATGCCTTGCTTGAACTGTCTGTAGGGAAGATTCTGCGTTTGGTTGACAAAAATATTCGCCAAATTAGCATAGCTGAACGGTCCTCGTCTAGCCACGATCGCCTTGATTAGCCGCAGCACTTCTTCACCCAACGCAGTTGGATTCTTAGGGATACGCTTGCTGGGGGCATTACTCTGCGATCGCGCAATATACATTGCTAAATCAAACTTGAAGCGATCTTTTAGCTGCTTTGATAAGGCTCTTGCTGCCTCTCGCTGTTCGATCGGATTTTTTAGATCGATGTATTGAGGCACTAGTAAATATGACGTGTACCGCGAGACCCAAGGACCCCGTTCTTTCTCGTCATAGCGCGATGCAAAGAGCTTTAGCTCTTCATAATCACTACTTTTGACAAACTCATCAAGCCAGTGACGGAGCCGCTTTAAGGTAGGAGAGGCTGTATTGCGACTGATTGACGCATCCGTAAAGACAATGACCAACTCCTGGATTGGCTTATAGTTGCGAGTCGCATCCCAGTTATTGACTAAAATGTAGCAACATCGCTTCAGCGTATTTCTAAACTCTTCCTCATTGTTAGAAAAAACAATGTCATAAATTGCCTGCATTGCATCAGTGCTGATCGAGTCAACGTGATAGATGAATAGGCGTTTGAACTCCAGCAAAACTTCTTCAGGGGGCCATTTCTTGACAATTTCCAAAAGAAAATTGTAGACCGCGTCCTGGGCTTGCTGAATGTTCCGACTCAACCTGTTTAATTTAATTGGCGTCTCATTCTTGTGAGCATCGTCGAGAGCATCCCTGATTATCATATGCACTCAGGATTAGTCAATAGATTCGACAAACTAAGGAGATAGAAGGCTGATTTTATGCAAGAGCTGCTGCACTGGTTAAGCTTGGAGCTTGCCCAATGGGATAGCTAAGGGTCTCACGATAATGTAATGCTTGTCCACAGTATTTTGTGACGAGGCACCATTTAAAGTTGTGATCATGACTCAGCAAACCAATGATCGTTGTCACAAGCTGCTGCATCTGCATACACGATGTCGGTACGTGCTCAATGTGAAAACTTGCCTTGATAGACCGCATTCAGAACGATACACAACTCAGTCGTGAAATTTCGTTAAAAAGCTGTAAGCGTCTATCAAAAGTCTTCCCTAACCTCTGCTATGAGCGTTGAGCTTTTGTCCACCACCATCGACCCATTCAAACGAAACCAGCCAACCCTTTTAAGGAGAGATAGGTTTGAATCGCTTCCATCTAAAGGTGACTTTAGAGTCTTGCTAAACCTCAAGTAAACTGTGACCGACAACACCCTTCATTAGAAACACAGAGACCAGCAGCAATCTAAAATCAGATTATACTCAGTACCGAACATGAGAGCCAGCTATCAGCAAGATTGTCTGAAGCTACAGCCTTACTAATACAGAATACGGATATAGTCTTCTTCTTTCAACCTTGCTATAGAAGACTCAAAGTTGACAACGCTTACTCGGTTTCGCGTCGCCAGCGCGATCGCACCAACCTAATCTCGTCGTAGCCATACATTTCACCCAAATGCTCACGAATGCTACCGAGCGCATCGGGACCGACTGTATTAATGGCGTACATGATTTTATTCTGGCGATCGAGGGGTACCAAATCATCCAAATCAATGGGATAGCCCATCTCTAACAGTTCAGCCAAATGACTCATGATTGTACTCCGGCGAACGTGGCGCTGCTCGGCAATAGCGCCAGGCTCCATCCCTTGCTGATAGAGTTCCAGCGTTTGGAGTTGGGTAAACGAGGCAAGATTAGGCTGTGCGATCGGTGGCGTTAGCTGAGGCTCTATGCCCGTTTCGGCTTGTAGGGGCAAACCGCGTTGCTCTCGAAACCACCGAATTTCTGCAATGAATATCTTGCTGTACTGCGTTAATTTTCGGCTACCAACTCCTGGAATGGTGGCAAATTGGGCAAGCGTTTGGGGTTGGATGTTTGCCATCGATCGCAAGCTGGAGTTGGGAAAAACCACATATGGCGGCACCGATTGCTCGTCTGCCAGTCGCTTCCGGAGCTTCTGGAGGCGATCGTAAAGCGCTTCTACTTCAGCCGCATCGACGTTGCTGGAACCATTGACAGCCTCTGGTTTGGCTGGAGTAAAGGCAACCATGACGGAACGCTGCTTTTTTAGCACTTCCCAACTCAGAGCGTTTAGTTCCAGCATCGAATAGCCGTCGGACGTTTCATCTAGCAGACGTTGGTGGATGAGCGATCGACCGAGCAATCGCCATTGCTCTGCGCTGCGGTCTTTGCCAATGCCGTAGGTGGATAGTTTATCGTGTTCATTTTTCAATACGCGATCGTTTTTGGAGCCGCGTAAGACATCGATCGTGTGGTTGATGCCAAACCGCTGACCTTTCTGGGCAAAGCGAGCAACACACGACAGAAACTTCTGTGCTTCTAGCGTCCAGTCTTCGATCGGCTTGGGGTGGCAGCAGTTGTCGCAAGTGTCACAGTTGCCAGGAAAGTCCTCGCCAAAGTAGCCAAGCTGAATAGTACGACGGCATTCCATCGCCTCGGCGTAGTTGATCACGCGTCGAAGTTGCTGCGAGGCAATGCGCTGTTCATCTTCCAACGGTTCGCCCGTCGCCGGATCGACTTTTTGAGCAATGAGAAACTCAACGGTTCTGATGTCACCCGCGCCGTAAAAGAGCGTACAACGTGACGGTTCACCATCGCGTCCGGCTCGACCCGATTCCTGGTAATAACCTTCGATGTTGCGGGGCAAATCGTAGTGGATAACAAAACGCACGTCTGGTTTATTGATGCCCATGCCAAAAGCAACCGTGGCTACCATAACCCGCGCGTCATCTCGAATGAATTTGTCCTGGTTGTCTTTTCGCACCGCATCGCTCAGTCCTGCATGGTACGGTAGTGCTGAAATGCCGTCGTGCTGAAGTTTAGCGGTAATCTCATCCACACGCTTGCGACTCAGGCAGTAGATGATACCCGCTCCTTCCGTGCGCTGCACCTGCTGAAACAGTTCTGTGTATGCCTGTCGCGTACTACCTTTAGGTCGGACTTCGTAATACAGATTGGGACGGTTGAAGCTGGCTATATGAACGTGCGGCTTGTCTAGCTCTAGCTGACCAAGAATATCGTGCCGCACTCGCTCAGTTGCCGTTGCAGTCAGCGCAAGAATGGGGATGATGCGATCGTCATTTTGATAACGATGCCGCAAGCGCCGTAGCTGACGATATTCGGGGCGAAAGTCATGCCCCCATTCAGAGACGCAGTGTGCTTCGTCGATCGCAAAGGCTGAAATGCCCACTCGCGCCTTGACCTGATCCAGAAAACCCAAAAACGATTCGCTCAGCAATCGTTCGGGAGCGACGTAGACAAGCTTGATTTTGCGATCGAGAATGGCAGCTTGACGAGACTGCGACTCGACTGGACTGATACTGCTGTTGAGCAATGTCGCAGGAATACCGTTGTTTTGCAGTGCCTGCACCTGATCTTGCATCAGCGCAATGAGGGGTGATACGACAATCATCACGCCTTCCTTCAGCAACGCAGGCAGTTGGAAGCAAAGTGATTTGCCTCCCCCTGTCGGCATGATGACGAGGAGGTCGCGATCGTGCAGGGCATATTCCACCATCTGCCGCTGCCCTGGACGAAAGCTATCGTAGCCAAAGTAATGCTTGAGCGCTTGTTCTAACGAGGCAAATTGGGTTGTAGCGTAAGGAATGCTGACTGTCATTGACGGTTACTGATGCACTTGAAACCAGGGTGCCCACGCAGTTTAAACCACTAACCAGGGCTTTGTGGAGAAATTACGGCGATTTGTGTAGAGCATTCGGCAGCACACGATCGAGTTTCCGTTTTCAGTGCCAGAAGCGACTTTTGTGGTTAGACCATTGAAGCACTTGCATCAAGCGTATCAAGACAAGTGGTTTACCCAACCGCGTGGGATGATGGCTAGTTCGGAAAGCTCATCTTGCATTTGTCCCTCTGGACAGAGCAAAGTAGAAAGGTACGATGCTTAGCTTGTAGAGGGATCGCAGATGAGGAAGCCTCTCATTCACGCATTTCTCATTCACGCATTCAGTACAGGCTACCCAGAATTGTTGTTACGATACTTTACATACCGTTTTCACCCGGCTGCAAATTCATGAATGTCAAGACTGCTCAGCCTCAACCAGTTTCATTCGACTCGGAGCGTGTGCCTCTCGGCTCGGCAGAAGGGCTTCATGAGGTAGTACCAGAGCGTGTAACTCCGACGTTAGTAGTAGACGACGAAATTACCGTCGAGTTGGAAGAACGCTTGCTGCTGGCAGACATTTTGCCTGATGAGGAAGACAGCTCGTTGCGCTACGATGCAGACGCGATCGCGGCACACTACCAGCAGTATCCCCTCCAGGTTTGGGGCAGAGTGTTCAAAATTTTCTTTCCGTTTATTACGTTTGGGTTGACCTGGTGGTGGCATACCCGTGTTGGCTTTAGCGAACGTAAGCACAAGCAACAAGCCGTCCGCCTGCGCGAACTGTTGACACGACTCGGTCCTGCCTTCATCAAAGTTGGGCAAGCGCTGTCTACCCGTCCCGATTTGGTGCCGCCTGAGTATTTAGAAGAGCTGACTCGGCTGCAAGATCAGTTACCGCCGTTCGACAATGCGATCGCTTATCGGTTTATCGAAGAAGAATTGGGTGAACCGCCCAGCCTGATCTACGCGGAACTCACCGAAAATCCGATCGCGGCAGCGTCTCTCGGTCAGGTTTACCGGGGCAGGCTCAAAACGGGCGAAGAAGTGGCAGTGAAAGTGCAGCGTCCTGGGCTGGCACAGAGTATTGCGCTGGATACTTACATTCTGCGTGGATTGGCAGCGCTGGCAATGCGGCTCTTCAAGCAGATTCGTAGTGATCTGGTAGGCATTATGGACGAGTTTGCCGCCCGCATTTTTGAGGAGATGGATTACAACCATGAAGGGCGCAACGCCGAGCGCTTTGCCAAACTCTATGGGCACATGAAGGATGTCTACGTACCCAAAATCTACTGGGAATACACTGGACGGCGTGTTCTAACAATGGAGTGGATTACGGGTATTAAGCTGACCCAGCCAGAAGCCATTCGGGCACAGGGAACCGATGCCAGCTACTTAATTGAAGTCGGTGTGCAATGTTCTCTCCGTCAGCTTTTAGAATATGGGTTCTTCCATGCCGATCCCCATCCCGGCAACCTGTTAGCAACGCCCGATGGCAAGCTAGCGTATCTGGACTTTGGCATGATGAGCGAAGTAAAACCAGCTCAGCGCTACGGCTTGATTGAGGCGATCGTCCACCTCGTCAACCGAGACTTTGAGGGCTTAGCCAGAGATTATGTGAATCTAGAGTTTCTCACCCCCGATACGGATCTAACTCCTATCATTCCTGCCTTTGCGACCGTTTTTAATGACGCTTTGGGCACGAGCGTTGCCGAAATCAACATCAAGAGTATTACCGATCAACTATCTGCCTTGATGTATGAGTTTCCCTTCCGAGTGCCTGCCTACTATGCGCTGATCATTCGATCGCTCGTTACCCTCGAAGGCATTGCCATTAATGTCGATCCCGACTTCAAAGTGCTCAGCAAGGCATACCCCTACGTCGCTAAGCGTCTGCTGACCGATCCAGCGCCACAACTACGGGCATCGTTGAAAGATCTGCTGTTTAAAGACAACAGCTTTCGTTGGAACCGTCTGGAAAATTTGCTAAAAAACGCGCGTGGCAGCAGCGATTACGATTTGAGCCAGGTGGTTGATCAAACGCTGGATTACCTTTTTTCTGAGCGGGGTGAACTCATTCGGCACCAAATCGTGGAAGAAGCGGTCAAAGGACTGGATCTGTTTGGCAATACGACGCTCAACAACATTCGCTACGGCTTTGCTGAACGGTTGGGTCTGACCGTTAACCGTGCGACCGTTCCGGCTGAAGGTCAGCAAACTCTGGAGCACCTGAAGCGGATTTTGGGGATTTTACAGGAGACGCAGGGCTTTGACCCCGCTAAGCTACTGCCAGTGATTCCCAAGCTGCTGTTCAAGCCAGAGGCGCAGCAGATGGGACAGCAAATTGCGGGAGGATTGGCTCAGCGAGCGATCGCCCGCTTCATCCGTGAATTTCTCCTCACAAATGAATCAGAACGTTCTAGCCCGTTACCCAGCAATCAGCCGCGCCTGCCAGCCGCTCGTCCTTGAAACGCAGATTAAACTAATCCTCGAAGCAGCCCAACGTAAACGCCCTGAATGTCTAACTCTTCTGTAGTGGTATCGATGACAGTCGGTTCGTAAGCTGGGTTGGCGGGCTGGAGAGTAAGGTGTTGCCCTCGACGATAGAGATACTTAAGTGTGGTAGCACCATTCTTTCGGGCAGCGACGATCGTGCCATTACGAATGGAGCGGGGATTGGTTTCTTTCCGCATAATCACCACATCATCGTGATCGATCATTGCCCCTGTCATGCTGTCGCCCCGCACCTGTAGCGCGAAATGCTGCGAACGTTCGTGTTGTGAAAGGTGCGCTAGCTTTGGTAGGCAGGAAAGTTCAAGGTGCTGCATCTCCTGGTCAGGAAACGTTTCGACCAAACTGTGCGCGGCGATCGCCCCAATCAGCGGAATGCCATCGCTAGGACGCAAAATTTTGAGGGAACGAGATTTGCGAGGAGCGTGACTGAGCAACCGCTTCGTCGTTAGCGTATCAATGTGAAGCTGTACCGATGCCAGCGATCGATAACTCAACCCTTTTTGAATCTCGCGGTAGGTCGGTGCCATACCGTGTTGAGCAATAAAATCCTCAATCCAGGTAAAAACCCGTTGCTGAGACGGTGTTAGTGGAGATAGCATAAAGCGACAAAGAGCGTTTGTACTACTTTACAGCGTCTCTCCACCAATTGCACTTATTTTCTAGCAACTCATGTCTTAAGATTGCCTTTTCAGCGCTTTTGCCAACCATCACTCAGCGTCGAGATTTTAAGTTGGGGTTTGCAAGAGCCGATCGTCATCACTCTTGACCCCGTGAACTGATCGGAGAATGCGAAGCATTGGTGGCATAGTGATCGATCGGAGCAGCAACTACTGAAAACGTGACTAGCTGTATCAGTCCGCTCCAACGCAACAGTCTTGCTGTGCTTCTACTCACAGTTTTTTAGAGCTTCAAGATCTGCCGCCATAATCTTCTCCAAATTGCGTGTAATCTTGCTGATCTCCCAATTCCACCAGGCGATTTCAAGTAGCGATCGGATCACCTCGTCATCAAAGCGTTGACGAATACGTTTGGCTGGGTTGCCTCCAAAAATTGTGTAAGGCGGCACATCACTCACTACCACTGATTTTGCTGCAACAATCGCGCCATCGCCCACTTGCACTCCTGGCATAATCACTGCTTCATAGCCAATCCAGACATCGTTTCCAATGACTGTATTGCCTTTGTATGGTAGCTCTTCAAGCTGAGGGATGACTCTTTCCCAACCGTTGCCAAAGATCTGAAACGGATAGGTCGAAAACCCATCTAACTTATGATTGGCACCATTCATGATGAACGTTACGCCTCTCGCCAACGCGCAAAACTTCCCAATAATGAGCCGATCGCCAATAAAGGGAAAGTGGTACAGAACATTCCGCTCAAAGTCTTCCGAATCTTCTGGATCGTCGTAATACGTATAATCGCCAATGATGATATTGGGGTTTGACACCGTGTTCTGAATGAAGCAGATTTGCGGAAATCCCTTCATCGGATGCTTATCTTTCGGATCGGCTCCGTACAAAATAGTCTCCCGCTTTTTAGAACTGCCTTATTTCTGCATCCTAACCAAAAATTCAAACCGATTGCCTCCTGACCTAAGCAGTAGAACTTGTGTTTTATCTTTCATCCTTCATCCCTCATCCTTCATCTCTCCCACCTTGTCGATCGCTCCCGTCCAACCGACAATAGAAGGTAATGCACCAGGAGAGAGAAGTGAGTCAGTCATTCGATTACGATTTAGTCATCATTGGAGCTGGGGTTGGTGGGCACGGGGCGGCAATCCACGCGGTCAGTTGCGGGCTGAAAACAGCGGTTGTGGAAGCTGCCGAGATGGGTGGCACTTGCGTCAATCGGGGATGCATTCCTTCAAAAGCGCTGCTGGCAGCATCGGGGCGTGTGCGCGAGTTCCAGGATGCGCCTCACCTGAAAGCGTTGGGCATTCAATTAGGCGATGTGGCGTTCGATCGTCAGGCGATCGCCGACCACGCCAACAGCATTGTCACCAAACAGCGAGAGGCGCTCATCGGTAGTCTGAAGCGGTTAGGAGTAGACACCATTCACGGCTGGGGCAAAATTGCTGGAGTGCAAAAAGTCTCAGTGACAACAAAGGATGGTGAGAAAACCATCACGGCGAAAGATATTATGCTTGCGCCCGGTTCTGTACCCTTTGTGCCGCCGGGAATTGAATTGGATGGCAAAACCGTTTTTACCAGTGATGATGCGGTGCGGTTGGAGTCGTTGCCACCCTGGATTGCGATCGTCGGCAGTGGCTACATCGGCTTGGAGTTTGCCGACGTTTACTCCGCGCTGGGCTGCGAAATTACCTTAATCGAAGCGCTCGACCAACTTATGCCGGGGTTCGACCCCGATATCGCCAAGCTTGCCCAACGCGTACTCATCACGCCCCGCGATATCGAAACTAAAGTTGGCGTATTAGCAAAACGCATTACTCCCGGTTCGCCTGTCGTGATTGAACTGGCAGATGCCAAAACAAAGGAAATTGTGGAAGTCCTGGAAGTCGATGCCTGTCTGGTTGCAACGGGACGGGTGCCACTGACCAAAGACTTAGGGCTAGATTCAGTCGGCGTAGAAACTGTGCGACCCGGCTTTATCCCCATCAACGATCACATGGCAGTGCTTGCAGGTGGCGAACCCGTACCCCATCTCTGGGCGATCGGTGACGCAACGGGCAAACTGATGCTGGCTCATGCGGCAGCGGCTCAGGGCGTAGCGGCGATCGAGAACATCTGCGATCGCCCCCGTACCGTTGACTACCACAGCATTCCTGCTGCCGCCTTCACCCATCCCGAAATTGGCTTCGTTGGCTTGACTGAGCCTGCTGCGAAGGAAAAAGGCAAAGCAGAGGGCTTTGAAGCTGCCGCTGTTCGGACCTATTTTAAGGGGAATGCAAAGGCGATCGCGGAAGGTGAAACTGAAGGCGTAGCAAAGGTTATCTACCGTCCAGACACGGGCGAAGTGCTGGGCGTTCATATCTTTGGTCTACATGCCTCCGACCTGATTCAAGAAGCGGCAAACGCGATCGCACAGCGGCAAACCGTCCAAGATCTTGCCTTCCTTGTTCATGCTCATCCCACTCTCTCAGAAGTGCTGGATGAGGCGTATAAGCGGGCAGTGCATTGAAAGGGGAGAGGGAGTAGGGAGTAGGGAGTAGGGAGTAAGCAAAACGCAACCCTCTTGCCGATACTGGATACCCGACACCTGGGTTCACAACTCAAAACTTCCCCACCCTCTTACCCCCTCACTCCTCACTCCTCTCCCCTCACTTCCTCAAAAAATCGAGTCAATTTTGTTCGGCTCGACACATTTCTTCCCCGTGCCTTTTCATAGTTAGGTTACGCTATCAAAAGCATTCATCACGCATCAGTTTGAGCAGTGGTCAAACACGGCTCGATCGTACATTTTTTCCCTTTACGCTTTAGTCACCGATGCAGATCCGTCGTCGTCCACCCAATCCTGCGGTTTCTGTAGAGTCATTGCGCTACCAGGCAAAGGTGCCTGATGCCGCTCCTCGCCATATTTTGGAGGAAATCGTCTGGCAGAAAGAGACTGAGGTTGCCCAACTGCGCGATCGCGTTCCTCTGCTGGAACTGCAAAAGCAGGTACGAAACTTACCGTCGCCGCGCAATTTCTTGCAGGCACTCCAGCATGGCAAGACTCGTCCTGCTGTGATCGCGGAAGTGAAAAAAGCATCTCCCAGCAAGGGAATCATTCGGGAAGACTTTGATCCTGTTGCGATCGCCCGTGCTTACGAACAGGGCGGTGCGACCTGTCTTTCAGTCTTGACCGACCAGAAATTCTTTCAGGGCAGCTTCGATAACCTGGCTCGTATTCGCGCTGTGACCGAGTTACCACTGCTGTGCAAAGAGTTCATCATCTACCCGTATCAGATGTATCTGGCGCGGGTCAATGGCGCTGATGCGCTTCTGCTGATTGCCGCCATTCTGTCTGATAAAGACCTTCAGTATTTCCTCAAGATTGTGGCAACGCTGGGTATGACGGCGCTGGTTGAGGTGCATACCTTAGAGGAACTCGATCGCGTCCTGGCGTTGGATAGCGTCAACCTGATTGGTATCAATAATCGCAACTTGCAGGATTTCTCAGTCGATTTACAGACGACGTGCCGACTACTGGACGATCGCCAGGAGCAACTGCGATCGCGCAACATACTCATCGTCAGTGAATCCGGTCTTTATACCCCTGACGATTTGCAATTAGTGGCAACTGCAGGTGCCAGCGCTGTGCTGGTGGGTGAAGCGCTCATGCGGCAACCCGACCCAGGAGTAGCGCTGGCAAGCCTCGTCGGGCAGGTAGCCGCTCAGAATCCCACTCTCTGATACGGCTATCCCGAAGGAGCCTTTCTCTACCTATCCTTTCTCTAGATCCTATCCTTTCTCTAGATATAGACGAGATACGGCTTTGCCGAACACGCTACTTCACCAAGCCTGTTGTCCCAGTTGATTAACGCTATAAGGTAGTCCGCTTCATGGAATCCATTCCCCTTCCGTCTCATATTCATTACGAGCTGCTGCTCCAACTGCTCGAACGACAAACAATGGTCGCAGTTGGTCAACGGGCTTCATCACAAGCACAGGTGCATCAACTGATCATCACTCTTCGCAAGGCACTCGCACTACAGAAACAGCTAGAAGACGATTGTCAGCGCAACCATTTGCCGATCGAGTATCGTTGGTCACTCAACAGCCTTACCGCTGAGCAAGAAACGGTTGCTACCCTTCTGAGTCTACAAAAAGAGTAGAATCCCCTTGTTTTCTAGGGCTACAGAACCACAGGTATCAGGAGCAGCCGTGCATCACTTGGCGGAAGAATGATTTGCAAACATCCATCACTTACGGTGGCGATTACTCTTTTGATCAACTAATTTAGATTCAATCTTGCGGCGAGAAGGACGGAGTTGAGATGATAGACGTTAAACGCTAGACTTTAGAGCTTCTGAAGCAGCTTCATTGATTACCCAAGGCGCTGCGAGTCCGGAGTCTGAATTGTCATCCTAGAAGGTTAGAAAGTGACCAGAAGGGCTGGCTCATCGTTTTCGAGGAATCCTGTGTGTCTGAACCGAACCCAGCTTCTAGTTCTGTGACGGCAGAGGTCAAACACTCTGACGGTGACGCTACGCTGGATAGGGTCGCGTTGAGCGCTGTGACGACGATCCCGATCGCTGAAACCGCCTCCCCTCAATCTACAGAGCCGCTTCAACAGTATTTAGACAGATGGGCGGTAGAACACCACGAAATCAATGCGATCGATCCGGGTTTTATCGCTGACCTCACCCAACGAGCGACAGCGCTAGAATCTCAGCGACAGCGGTGGGAGCAAGAGCAAGAAACACTCAGAGCTGAATTAAGGCAAGCACGATCGCTCTCGCACCAGCAGATTGAGCGCATTCGTCACCTGGAGCAAGCGCTGGATCAATCGCTGACATCCTTGCGTGAAATGCAGCTACAGGTGGTCGATCAGCATCTTTTAGAGGCACAACTGGCATCAACCGAAGACATTTCTAACGTGCAGCAGCAGGCGATCGCACGCTTAAAGCTCCAGTTAGCGCAGCAGCAGCAGGCACTGGATGCCCAATTGACCGAAACTCAAGCGCGCGATCGCTCCTTGCAAACCCTCCTCAACACAATGGAGGCGCTCACACAGGCGCAGCAGCAAGAACTCACGCAGCTTCAGGCTCAGATCGCTCACGATCGCGTTGATGTTCAGGCATATCAACAGCGCTTGGAAGCACAGCTAGAGAATCTACAGGCAGACCTGAACGCACAGCAGGAGCGGACTTTAGCGCTAGAGACTCAATCACTGGATGCTCGCACTCTGGCAGCTCACCTGACGGCACGATTGGAGCAAGCTCAGGCTCAAGTCAGCGAACTCTCACAAATCCTGAGCGATCGCCAGGTTGCCTTAAAGCAACTTGAAGCCGAACTACAGCAAGCTCACCGTACCCTGCAAGAGCAGCAGGCATTACTGGACAGTTTGCAGCAGTCTCGACTGTCTAACGCTTCAACTCATGGGGCTGTGCTTGCAGCGACTGGAACGCCGGGGACGGCAGCTTCAGCGATCGCCCCCGACTTGGCAGCAGCTCATGCCAAAATTGCCGCGCTGGAAGCACGGGCAGCAAAACAAACCACCACTCAGGCAATGCTCAGACATGCCTGCCAGGAACTTGAGGAAGAGCGCGATCGCCAGCAAACACGCATAGCGGAAGTGGAAAGCCAGACAACCGATATGCAGGAACAGATCCTGCGTCAGGCACAGCAAGCCAGCGAATATGAAACCGCGATTCAACATTGGAAAGACCGCTGCTTCAGCAACCAAAGCGATGTCCTTAAACTCAAAGCATTCTTAGAACACGTTTTGCCGAATCCTCCAGCGGAACTGTCCGATTTACTAGCAGCACTGTTAGCTGCCGCTGATGAAACAACAGAACCTAGCAGCCCAGCACGGCTAAGCAACACTGCTTTCAACCGCGAACCTAAAGTTGATTTGCCAGATTTCTTGCTTCGTCGTCGTAACCACAAAACGCGGCGATCGTAAAAGAGTGAGGAGTAAGAAGTAAGGGGTGAGGAGTGAAAGTTTTGAGTTCTGCTGACTGCTGTAGGGTCGCTTTTGCCGCTGCCTTGCTTTTAGAAGCCCCTCTGAGAATTGTTTAAACGTTAGAAATTGTGTCATCCTGGAAGATGCCGCCATTGTGCGCGCTAGTCTCGATTCTCAGGGCAGATTATGGACGACAAGTTAATGCTGATGATTCCGGGTCCAACCCCGGTACCGGAACAGGTTCTACTCGCAATGGCGAAGCACCCGATCGGGCATCGCAGTGGCGACTTCTCCAAAATCATGGCAGAGGTGACTGAGAATCTGAAGTGGCTGCATCAAACCAAAAATGATGTACTGAGTTTGACGGTCAGCGGTACGGGTGCGATGGAAGCCGCCATCATCAACTTTTTGAGTCCAGGCGATCGTGTTCTTGTTGGCAGCAACGGCAAGTTTGGTGAGCGCTGGGTTGAGTTGGCAAAGGCATACGGGCTAACTGTAGAAACGATCGCTGCTGAATGGGGGCAGGTACTCGATCCAGAGCAGTTCCGCGAGTCCTTAGAACAAGACACGAACAAGACGATCAAAGCGGTCATCATCACTCATAGCGAGACCTCAACCGGAGTACTCAACGACCTCGAAACCATCAATCGACACGTCAAGACACACGGCGAAGCGCTCATTATTGTAGATACCGTCACCAGTTTAGGCGCGTACCATGTGCCTGTTGATGACTGGAATCTAGATGTCGTGGCATCGGGTTCGCAGAAGGGCTACATGGTGCCACCCGGATTGGGCTTTGTAGCAGTGAATGCTAGAGCCTGGGAGGCGTATACGACCGCTAAACTCCCTCGCTACTACCTCGATTTGGGTAAGTATCGTAAAGATGCCGCGAAAAATACAACACCCTTTACGCCTCCTGTAAATATGTTCTTTGCTCTGCAAGCAGCATTGCGAATGATGCAGGCAGAAGGGTTGGAAAACATCTTTGCTCGTCATCAGCGCTTGGCTGCTGCCACTCGCGCTGCTGTAACCGCCCTGGGGATGCCACTACTGGCACCCGCTACTGCTGCCAGTCCTGCCATTACGTCTGTCATACCCGATCGCGTCGATGCTGAGCAAATTCGCACCGTGATGAAAAAACGGTTTGACATCATCCTCGCTGGCGGGCAAGATCACCTCAAAGGCAAAATTTTCCGTATTGGTCACTTAGGGTTTGTGAGCGATCGTGACATTTTGACCGCTATTGGTGCCCTGGAAGCAACCTTGCAAGAACTCAGCTACGAAGGCTTTACCCCCGGAGCAGGTGTAGCAGCAGCAGCGAAGGTTTTTGCCACGGCTTAGGGCGCGTCATTAATTCAGCTCCAAAACCTTGGTATCAGCATGATCGCGCCCGCCCCAACACACGAGGCTGGGGGCTGGCACCCTTGTTGCAAGTCATGTGTAGTCGTAATTGATGACAGCCCCTAGTCTTTGCCACGTCTCGGCAACCTGGTTAGCTGATCGATCGTTCTGCAAGCGCCCTCACCCGCCCTGCAAGTTCTAGGCAAAGACGGTGCGCTGATTCACGTCAGCTTGATCGATATGCCGATCTGAGTGTGGCGCTAAGCATGGCAGCCGATCGAGGAAGGTCGTCGATCGGTATCGCCTTTTGATACCCACACAGCTTTTTGGCATCAGTAGAGCTTACGCAAACCTCGGAGGTTTAACCAGGCATCGAACATTGCCACCAAAGTATAGCGCTCCTCTTCGCATGGTGAGAATGCCGCTGGTATGAGCGATCGGCAGTCAACGAAAAAGCTGATTGTCATCTCCGTTTGGGTGCGATCGCCACGTCTTTGCACAAACACCCGAATGTCTTCCAGTCTGTATAAAACTGATCATAAATTTAGCTCAGCATCCCAAACTCTACTCCACCGTGCTTTGCATAAAGCGTCATAAAGCACTCTAAGCAGTCTTACGTAAGCAAAATAGCCAGTCAAGTAATGCATCAGTATTTTCACTGGTACAGTTTGAACCTGGTAGCAACTAACCAGCTCTTTCTCAGTCTGAAATGACTACGGAGAAAGAGTTCCCAAACTATTAGCGATTGATTACTAGATGACATTGATTCTTGTATGAACGTTTGCTCGTAGCAATTCTTTCGAAAATATTCACAGAATACTTAGGTTTTGTTAGTTCAACCCTAAAAGCGGGAACGATGTAATTGAACTAAGTTGCCACTGCAAAATTTTGCTTGATGGAATCGCTGCTTTCTTATCATTCAGCGGCATCAACAGGAAAGCCCAAATAGATTTCTTACGACTACTTTGCCTCTTCACGACAGTCATTGCAAGAATGCCTCTTCTTGCGATCGATGGTTTTTGCGCTGCAAATTTAAGCGCTCCCTACGCTCCTTTTCTCAGTGCGTCTGGTCTTGATCGGCGCTGATTCACTCAATTCACTATTGCTCATATGCTCATGAAAAGACGAACCCGTTGTACCTATCGCCGACTACTGGCAACCACTCTTTTAGTTGGCGGTGCGCTATCAATGTCTACGTCTGCCTTTGCAGATGGGACAGCCGCCGGAACCACGATCAGCAACACGGCTACGGCGACCTATGAAGATCCCAATGCGCCGGGCACGACCATCAACGCCACGTCTAACACCGTGGTAGTTACCGTGGCAGAAGTGGCAGGCGTAACGGCAACCCCGCTCGCAATCACCGATACAACTGGTGGTACGGTGCTGCCAAACGATCTCATCAACTACGACTACCGGATCACTAACGTTGGTAATGACCCCACCCAGTTCTTTATTCCGGGCACCGCGACGGTGACAGGTCCCGGTGCGGCTGGAACGCTGCAATACAGCACTGACGGCGGCATAACCTTTATTAATATTCCAGCAGGTGGTGTGACAACAGCCTCCATTCTGGCGGGCGGCTCGGTGATTGTGCGCGTACCCGTTACCGTTTCGGGGCTGGCTTCTTCGGGTGCCGCTATTGCAGTGCGCCTGGGTGATACCGGAGCGAATGATAACAGTGCGGGGACTCAAAACCAACCGGATGCCATTGATGGTGCTACCGCTGGCGAAATTCGCACCGTTGACAATGCGGATGGCGCTGCGGGTGAAGCGGCAGGTGTACCGACCAATGGCGAACGAGAAGCCAGTGTGACGCAACAGGTATTGGTTGGTGCTCAATCCCAGGCGTTTGCTGCCATCCTCAAAACCCGCACTGCCTACACTGATTCCACCACCCCGGCGCTTAACGATGACGTATTGACTTATGGCTTGTCGCTGCGAGTGGATGCCACCGCGCCAGCAGGAACCAGTGGTCTCAGCGCTGCGAACCTGGTAGGCACCACGATTAATGTGGATGGTGCTCCAGTAACGCAGGTTTTGGTGTCGGATGCTGTGCCAGCTAACACAACCCTGACCGGAACGCCTGTTGCTCCGACAGGTTGGACTGTGGTTTACACCAATAGTCCAGTCGGTACGAATGCGAATACGGCAAACTGGGTCACAAACGTAGCGGCGATCGGCACGATCGGTAACGCCACTCGAATTGGCTTCATTAACAATGGTCCCATTCCGGCTGGTACAACGGTCACAGGGTTCACCTTCCAGGTTGTGACGACAGGCGTAACAGGGACAACGACGATCGCCAACCTGGCTCAGGTCTTTGGTCAAACCGCAGGCGGCGGCGGCACACTGGTTTACGACGAATCGGGTGACCAGGCTCCCAGCAACTTCAATGATGACGGCACAACAGGTTCTATCACACCTACCGATGGCGTTGCCAACCCTACCGCAGACGGAGTAGACAGCAACAACAACAACACAGGTACGGGACCAGGTGGAGAAGACAACGTGTTTACCGTTGCCGCTGCGGGCACCATTCTCAACGGTCCCAACGGTCAGCCTGCGGCAGTTGGTCCCACGAATAACAACGATGACTTCACCAATAAGTCCTCTACCATTCCAGCAAACACTGCACCTGGTTCCACGATCGATCCAAATTCGGTCACCTTCCTGAATACGATCAACAACCCCACCACGGGCAGTTTGAGCAATATTCTGCTGGTGCCTGACTCTGCTAACTTCACTCCTGCTACGGGCGAGGTTCTGCCACCGACGGGTACGACTGTCACGCTGACCTATGGCGCTCAAACGGCAGTTTACACCTACAACGGCACTAACTTTATCTTCACCTCTGGCAGTGCCATCACCATTCCCACCCTCACTGCTGGAACATCGGTGAACTATAGCGTCTCAGTGGACCTGCCAGGGACTCCTGGTACGGCTCTCTCTACTGATACTGGCAATGGTTTCTCAATTCCCATTTACGCCTTCCAGGATGTGAATGGCAACGGCAGACCTGATCTGGCAGCCGCCGAACCCACGCAGAACCGGACGATCGATCGCGTTTACACCGGGTTTCTGAAAATGGTGAAAGATGCCCGCATTCTCGATACCGACGGTACGACGGTGGTTGAGAACTATACACAAACGCCAACGGCGGCAAACCTACGGGTGGGTCGGTTCCTTGAGTATCGGATTACCTACACCAACGTTTCCATTGCTCCGGTTGGTGCAGGCAACGTCACCCTGAATGCAGGCAACGTGGTCATCACTGAGGATGGCACGGTTGGCACCAACACCTGGGCAAGAGATAACGACACCAACGGCGCGATCGACACCAGCAACGTAGTCGGTGCGACAACGGCTCAGTTCGGCACCATTACCTACGCTCCCAGTGGTGATCAAACCGGAACAACGCCAGCGACAGATGTCACCCGCTACACCAACACGCTGGGTATTTCCATCCAACCCGGAGCCAGCGGTACGTTTATCTTCCGTCGTCGGATCAACTAAGGAGTGGAGAGTCGGGGCGCTTTGACTTTTGACTTTTGACTTTTGACTTTTGAATGCAGTCAAATGCCTCGCGTCCCCGCGTCTCCCTTACCTGTCACCTATTACCTACCACCCAATTTGAAGAGGTTGAAAGCATGAAACGTCAATTCGCGATCGGTCTGGGAGTTGCTGCGGTGATCCTGACCATTCCCTTTGCTAGTAAATTGCCCGTTGTAGCGGGTTTATTCCACTCCGATGTGGCGATCGCTAAAGCGATGCAGCATCCCAAAGTGCAGTTAAAGCTGCTGGGCGAAAAGCAAGTCATCAGCAAGGATGCTCAGGGCAAAGAAGTCATTTCCTGGAACGGTGCAAACCAGTTAGCGGTGCAAACGGGCGATGTGCTGCGGTATCGCTTGATGGGCAAAAACGAGGGCGATCGTCCCGTCAAAAATCTGACCCTGAATCAGCCGATCCCCAAAGGCACCGTGTTTGTGCTGAAGTCGGCGAAAGTGGCTTCTAGCCAACCCACTCAGATTACTTACAGCATTAATGGCGGACGCAGCTTTGTCGAAGCGCCCACAGTGCAGGTCGCATTAGCCAGTGGCAAGGTCGAAACCCGTCCCGCCCCGGCTGAGGCATACACCAATATCCGCTGGAATTTGCCGAATACGCTGGCGGCAAAAGCACCTGTAAACGCCGAATACCAGGTTAAAGTGCGTTAGTTGTAACGCCTTGATGCTTGCTGGGGCAGGCGATCGAGCGTTTTAACGGCTGCGTTACCTGCCCCAATTCTTTCAACGAATTCTTTCAACGTTGGCTTACGGAAAACCCTCCAGGGTCTTCCGGTAGAGCTTTTGTGCCTTTTTAGGCTCGTTTAGAAGGGCAGGTGACGCAGCTTCACACGTCTTCCCCACTCCCTCCGCCCCCCAACTCTCCTCCCTTTAGTGATAGCCGCACCGATGTCACACCCGCCTTTTCCCAACTATTTAAAACACCTGGTGGTGGCTGTTTTAGCTAGCAGCACGCTTCCCATGGCAACGGCTCAGGCACAAACTCCGCCAGCACCAGCCGCGATCGCGGCACCCAGTGTTCGGTTGCAAAATACAGCGTCCTATCAATACGACGCGGTTAGCTTGCCGCTGTGCGATCCGCAGACGGGCAGCAGCCAGAACTGTGGTCTAGCGCCGACGGTTCAAATTTTGAACATGACCAACCAGATTGGGGGGACGTTCACACCGGGACTGGTTGACCCGCTGGGGCGCATTGTGGGCTGTGCGGGAGAGATGTTAAGTGACTACAGCGGCTTCAGCATTGCGCTGTATGAATCGGATGCCGCTGATCCAACGGGAATCAATCTGGGGCGACTCATTTCGCTTACGCCAACAGAAGTACCCGATCAGCCAGGAAATGGGATTGCCGAAGGTCGATCGCCCAACACCGAAAATAGCAATCCCTTCTCGCTCACCAATGGCGATCGCGGTGTGTATAACTTCTTGCTGGACGTGCGGAAAGGGCAGCTAGACCAGGGACGCTCCTACATTCTGGTGATCAATCCGCCTCGCAACTCCATCTATGCTCAACGACGGTTCCGCTTAACGATCGGGGCACGTAACGGCAATCAGGTGTCTTATACGGCAACGGCGATCGACGGCAAACCGATTAGCAGCGGCAGCAATGATACCGCTGTCACTGATACCATCACGATTCAAGATGCGGAACAAACCAGCCTGGTGATTGCCGCACTCAGTTTTGGTGCAGGCATCTGTCAGGCGCAAGAGATTCAAATCATCAAAACGGGCGATCGTGCCACGGCAGAACCGGGCGATACCGTCATCTACCGCCTGTTGGTCAGAAATCTATCCAGCGCCGCCATCAACAATCTGACGATTACCGATACCCTCCCGCTGGGTTTCCAATTCCTGCCAAAAGCGGTACGAGGGGACTTTCGCGGCACCGCTGTACCGATTACGACGACTCAGAACGGCTCCACAGTTACTTTCAGCGTGGGCGCATCCCTACCGCAAGGCGCAACTGACCCCAGTGCCGTGTTGAACATTGCTTACGCAGCAGTGGTGACACCCGATGCAGTGCGGGGCAAGGGACGCAATAGCGCGATCGTCTTTGGGCAACGGGCAGATAACGGCTTTGGGGTGAAGGATGGTCCAGCGGTACACCAACTCCGCATTCGCGCTGGCATCATCACCGACTGCGGCACCATTCTCGGTCGTGTCTTCATCGACAAAAACTTCGATGGCGAGCAGCAGCCCGGAGAACCGGGAGTGCCCAACGCGGTTGTGTTTATGGAAGACGGCAACCGTATCACTACCGACGCAGACGGGTTGTACTCGGTTGCCAATGTGCTGCCGGGATACCGCACGGGTGTCCTCGACCTGAGCAGCATTCCGGGCTATACCCTGGCTCCCAATCTCTATTTCAGCGAACGCAACAGCCAGTCCCGTCTGGTGCATTTAGAACCCAATGGCATGGTGCGGATGAACTTTGCTGTCACTCCTTCATTCCAGGAAGGGGCTAAACCATGAAACCGCAGAAACGTCATCTGACTGCTTCTTTGCTTTGGCTCTCGCTCACGACCGAATTGCTGCTGCTGTGCTGTCTTCAGCCTCCAGCCAAAGCAACGACTCCTGCCCCAGAAAGACCACTCGCCAAAACCGCTGAAGTTGTTGCAGATGGCAAGTCAGGAAGTAACCCCGTGACCACTGTACCAGCGGCGGTGTTCGATTCGATCGCGCAATTAACGCCAATCGCTCCCCCCGAAACGATTCCATCAACTTCAATTGTTCAATTAGCCCCGATCGCCCCCCCCGAAACCATTCCATCTACTCCTACTCCTACTCCTACTCCCCCTGCCCCCCCTGCTCCCCCTGCTCCCCCTACTCCCCCTACTCCCCCTGCCCCCCCTGCCCCCTCTCCCCTTACTCCCGGCGAAGTCCGCATCCTCACCCCAACTGCCCAGGCGCTTCTGGATGTTCCCGCTGTTACTGTAGTTTTGCAGTATGCCCAGGGCAGCCAGATTACCTTGAACGTGAATGGTGTGGGGGTATCTGACAGTTTGATAGGACGTACAGAGACAGACAAAACGACTGGCATTGTGACACAAAGCTGGTACGGGGTGGCGTTAAAAGAAGGAGAGAACACTCTGACCGCTCAGGCGACGACAAATGGAGTTGCGGGTGGGCTGGTTTCGACGCAGGTGCAGGTGCGCGGCGACGTAAGGCAGATGACGATCGCCACCGTTGAGGCAAGAATTCCTGCTGATGGTCGATCGACCGCTACGCTTCAGGGGCAACTGCTGGACGACAAAGGCAACCGCTCTAGCCGGGAGGCGATCGTCACGCTGATTGCCTCCGAAGGTGAGTTTGTGGATGCTGATGCCGATCGCGATCAGCCCGGATTTCAAGTCAAAGCAGTGCAGGGACAGTTTACTGCGTCGTTGCGCTCCAGCCTGAATGCCAGAACGGTGAACATTCGAGCGGTCGCAGGCAGCCTGGAGGCGTTTACCCAACTGCTGTTTGAAACCAATCTGCGCCCGTCGATCGCCACTGGAGTCATTGATATTCGCTTTGGCAAACGGGGCACCAATTTTTATGACAGCTTTCGAGATTTTCTGCCCGCCGATCGCAACAACCGCTATGAGTTAGACGTGCGGGGAGCCGTGTTTGCCACCGGGAAAATTGGCGAATGGCTGTTCACCGGGGCATACAACAGCAACCGTAATCTAAACCAGACCTGTGACGGCACCACGCGCCTGTTCCGCGATACTCAGTCCTGTGATCAGGTGTATCCCACCTATGGCGACAGTTCCCAATCCACGATTCTTGCTCCGTCTACCGATAGCCTGTACCTCCGGCTAGAGCGAACTTCGCCCGTACTCGGTGCAGGTATTGACTATGCCATGTGGGGCGACTACAACACCGAGGAGTTTGCGCGGCGATCGCAGGAGTTCACCGCCATTACCCGCTCACTGCACGGCTTAAAAGTCAACTACAACTTCGGCAATCTGCAACTAACGGGCTTCTACGGCAACAACGTGCAGGGCTTTCAGCGCGACACGATCGCCCCTGATGGCACCAGCGGCTACTACTTTGTGTCTCGCCGTTTGCTGGTCGAAGGCAGCGAGAATGTGTTCCTGGAACTGGAAGAGCTGAATCGCCCCGGTACAGTGATTGAGCGCCGATCACTGAGTCGTGGTCCCGATTACGAAATTGACTACGATCGTGGTACGCTCCTATTCCGTCAGCCTGTGCTGCGAACGGATATCGGCACCGATGGCGAAACTCTGGTGCGCCGAATTGTCATCACTTACCAGTACGATACACCCGGCTCCGACAACAGCATTTACGCGGGACGAGCCGTTTACCACCTTGCGCGCGAGCAAAACCAGGAAAGCTGGATTGGTGCCACCTATTTAAAAGAAGATCAGGGCAACCGTAATTTCGAGCTGTACGGTGCCGATGCCTATATTTCTCTAGGTTCCAGCGCCCGCCTGATTGCCGAATATGCCCACTCCAGCAATCTCTCTGACACGCTGGGTCAGGTGAGCGGCGCGGCATACCGGGCAGAACTGGAAGGCGAGATTGCCAACGGTATCCGTGGACGTGCCTACTTCCGTTCGGCAGAAACCGGGTTTGCCAACAATGCCACGGTGAGCTTTGTGCCCGGTCAAACCCGCTATGGTGCTCAGGTAGCCGCCAAACTCTCTCCCATCACAGCACTCCGCTTTCAGTACGACCACGAAGACAACAAAGGGATTGCACCCCGTGAGCTGAATACCCTGGAAGACCTGCTGACACTCCGGTTAGCAGCGGTGGCTGGTTCCAGAGTAGACAACTCGCTCACCACTATTTCGGCGGGCGTGGTGCAGAAGTTTGGAGCATCGGAACTGGCGATCGACTGGTTCCACCGCGATCGGAGCGATCGCCTGAATCCAGTGTTCAACACTACTTCTGACCAGTTGCGATCGCGCCTCACCGTTCCCCTCAACCCTCGTCTCACGTTCCTGGCGCAAAACGAAACCACCCTTTCGGCGCAGGCTGACGCGGTTTACAACGATCGCACCTTGCTGGCGCTGAACTGGCAGGCGATGCCCGGTATCAACGTTCAACTGGCGCAGCAGTTCTATACGCGAGGACAGTTTGCTGGACAATCCATCACCAGTCTGGGCGTTGCTGGAGACTACAAGCTCGGTGCCAATACCACCGTGAGCGGACGGCTCTCGATGCTCAAAAGCTCTGATGCCATGACCATGTACGGGACAGCGGGCATCAGTCACCAGATCATCCTGGCACCCGGTCTGAAGATGGATCTGGCATATGAACACGTGTTTGGCAACTTTTTGGGTAGAACGGCTGCCGGAACCCAGTTTGCTCAACCCTTTGCCGCTGGTCAATCGGGTGCATCTGTTGGACTACAGTCTGGCGACACTTACAGCGTGGGCATCGCCTACACCGATAATCCTGCCTTCCAGGCAAGCGCCCGGTTTGAGCACCGCACGTCCTCTGAAGGCAGCAACACGGTTATTTCTGCGGCTGCAACGGGCAAAATTTCTTCAGCTCTGACCGCACTGGTGCGCTATCAGCAAGCCAGCGCTGCCAACCAGAAGCTTACCGGGTTGGGCGACACTGCGACGTTGAAAGTGGGCTTGGCATACCGCGATCCCAACGATGACAAGTTCAATGCCCTGCTGCGCTATGAGTACCGCAAAAATCCGTCTACGATCCCCGACACGATTTTGTTTGGTACGGGCACCGGAGCGATCGATCACGTTCTGGCAGCAGAGGCAATCTACGCACCGAACTGGCGCTGGGAATTTTACGGCAAATTTGCTCTCCGAAGCAGCACGTCCTATCTAGCAGATGATTTCGTGAATTCGGGGCTGGTCACGATCGCTCAGGCACGAGCAACCTATCGTCTCGGCTACAAGTGGGATCTCGTCGGTGAAGCCCGCTGGATCAATCAACCAGGCGTGGGCTACAGCGAAACGGGCTTGGTTGCCGAAGTGGGCTATTACCTGACCCCAAATTTGCGACTTGCCGCAGGCTATATGTTTGGCAGAGTGGGCGATCGCGACTTCGACGGCAACTCTCGCTCTGCGGGCGGTCCCTACCTCGGTGTCACCATCAAACTCAACGAACTCTTTAACGGCTTCGGTCAACAACGCCTTCCCCCACCTCAGGAGCCACCTTCCACACCGATCGCCACGGCTGCTTCCCCTGCTTCCCCTGCTTCCCCTGCTTCCCCTGCTTCCCCTGCTTCCCCGACTCCCGACTCCCGACTCCCGACTCCCGCTTCCCCACCTCCCGCTCCCCAAATTCCCCTCCCCGGCACCGTCCCCACTTCAGCCGTTTTCCTCAATCCATAAGCCGTAATGACTATGAGCCGCTTGTTTACACATCTACCCTTTAGAGGCAAACTGCTCAGCAGTGCTGTCCTGCTTTGCGCGATCGGCAGTTGGTCTAGCCCAGTACAGGCAGAAGGGAGCCGCAACCTCTACCCTAGCAGTGCCACAGGGTTTAGAGCCAGTCTGGAGTGGGTAGCAGGCACTCGGTACGGACCGACAGCCCCGGTGGATAACTCCCTGCTGCGCCGCACCTTGTTGCAAGTCTATGTCAACGCAGGTGAGTACATCCTGGTGGGTTCAACAGCCGTAGGGGTTGCGAATGGCGCTACGTCTGGTGATGTAGTCATTTTCAACCCTGGTACGGTGTCAGGACGTATCGGTAATGAGACGATTCCAACGCCCAACTATCAATGTTCTACCCAAAGAGCCACAACCTTAAACACCAATCAGGGCAAGATCATCAGCCGCGCCCAAGAGTTGGCAGGACCCGACACCATCACGAATCCATTAACTGCTACACCGGGCGGTCAGGTCGCATCGGGCTATGTTCCCTGCTTTTATCAAGCTCCCACCAGCGGCATTTATAACGTTGCGTTTTACGGTCCTTCTGGCGGCAACAGTACCGCAGGTGGAGGTCCAACGGCAGAGATCGCCATGACCAGCGCCAACAACTTCAATGCCAGCCAGACAACCAGTACCTCTGCCTGGGATGTGACGGTTCGCAGCAGCCTGACCTCAACGACGGATATCAACGGACGACTGTTTGCCAACTACCTGGCACTCTTTACGGGAGGGAACAGTAGACCTGTTGAGTCCGATGTCTACATGGTGACAAAAGATGGCTATCGCTATACCACTGACCTGAATGGACTGGATGCAAATGGGTGGGTGATGTATGGCAACGACGTTGGTTTTTATGATAGTGATGGGCAAACGCCTCTCTATCACGACGTTTTAGGAAATAGTGCTCAACTTACAGTGCTTCAGGGCGGAACCAACCTGGCGCTGCCAAATCACGTCATTTTCTTCAATAATCCGATGAGCAGTGCTGGTGCAACGGAGTCGATCGCCGCCCTTGGCATTCCACTCATCCCCACTACTCCAATGGTCAGCGCTGCCAGTTTCACGGGCACTGTGACTGGCAACACCTCTGCTCAAAATACGGGTGGTACCTTTCGCTTTAACAGCAACGTGCCAGGTAGTTATGAAATCATCATCAGCCGCGATGGGGTTAACTTTGACCCGACCAATATCCAAAACCGCAGATTGGTTGGATTAATCACCACGGCTGGCATCCAAACGATCGCCTGGGATGGCAAAGACAACAGTGGTACCTTTTTTCCCGTTGGTTCTAACTATCCTGTTCGGATTACAGTGCGGAATGGTGAATACCACTTTCCCTTACTGGACGCTGAAAGTAGTATCCGTGGTGGACCCAGCTTTACCCTGCTGAATGCGTCCAACCCTTTGGGTAACACCACTGGTTTTTATGACGATCGCGGGTACAAGACGATCGGCGGAGTCACAGTCGGTACAGTTGGCAGCGTCCTCTGTGGCATCGCTCCACCGTCCATTCCCAACAGCAACCCGATTACGGGCTTCAATACCACCTCAACGCAACGGGGCTTCGGTTCGAGCGGAACCAATACCAACGCCTCCTGTACGGGCGCATTCGGCGATGCGAAAGGACTGGACATCTGGACGTATGTTCCCAGTTCTGCTGCTTCTACGACCGTGAATATTATCCCCAACACACCCGACGAAACGATCGCCAAAGCTCACACGGGCAACTTTACCCAGGGCAGCACCGGGACTTACACCATCACCGTCACCAATAGCGGCGGCATTGCCAGCAGTGGCACCGTCACCGTCACTGATACCCTACCTGCTGGTCTCACTCCCACCGCTGCCAGCGGCACAGGTTGGACCTGTTCGATCGCTGGACAAACCGCTACTTGCACCCGTTCCGATGCTCTGGCTGCCCTTGCCAGCTATCCTGTGGTCACGCTGACCGTCAGTGTGGCAGCAAACGCCCCTGCCAGCGTCACCAACACCGCTACGGTTTCCGGTGGCAGCGACGGCAACACGGGTAACAACAGCAGCAGTGATCCAACGACGATCGTGACAGCAGGTGCAACGCCTCAGATTCTTCTGGTCAAACGTATTACAGCATTGAACGGAGTCAACATCACGACTACAGTAGATGACCCTGGTTCTACCAACGACAATGCAGCCAACTGGTCCACTCCTATTGATGGAACTAGCGGTATCAGTACCTATTTGCGGGGCGCAATCAATGGCGGCGCAATTAAGCCAGGAGATTTGTTGGAGTATACAATTTACTTTCTCTCAGATGGCGGAGCGGCGGCAACTAATATTAATCTCTGTGATTTAGTGCCAAGCAACAGCACCTTTGTACCGACCTCGTTTAGTAGCGCACCAGAGTCGGGGATTAATCTGACGATCGGTGCCACATCGACCAACTTGACCAACGTCCCCGATGCTGACGGAGGGCAGTTTTTCAACCCTGGTGCGACTCCCTCGGTTTCCTGCTCTGCTACCAATAGCAATGGAGCCGTGGTGGTGAATGTCGTCAAGAGTCCGGCAAGCTTGCCTAATGCCACTGCACCCGGTACGCCAAACAATGCTTACGGCTTCATTCGCTTTCGTGCCAGGGTGAACTGAATAGCTTTAGCGATCGGCTGACATGAGGCTTGACCACGCAACTCTTCAAGACGTTGAAACATGGAGATGGCTTGCGCCTGCATCCGATCGAACAGTTTGGTGGCTACGCTCAACGATCATGCAGAAAAACGATTCACCTACAGCGGTTTCAGCAGTGTGACCTTGAGTTTGAAGTTCCCGCCAGCCAGTTCACCGAAGGCACGAACGCGAATAAAATAGGTGCCAGCTTTGGTAATGCGGGTGAATAAGAGCGAACTGGTACTGCCATCAGGTCCGTCATCATTCTCAGCAATGGTAGAACCGTCGCTCCCGATCAGGGCGACGATCGTGTCGAAGTTTTCGGAAGTGAGATCGATCGACAGTTGATCGCCCTCTTTCAGCGACAGCACATAGTCTCGTGCAAACCCACCCTGCCCAGTGGGGATATCCTTATCGGTTAGTTTATCTGTTATCGTTTTCCCAGACGTGATTGAAATAGGCTTGTAGAGTGCGCTTTGGGCATTCCCTCTCAACGCACTTGTGCCAACTGTAACCAGCGCAAACGGAATAATGAGCGCAAGACGAAATCCGACAGTCAAACAATGATTCATGAACGCAGTTGGTTGAGAGTTGGGGGGATTCAAGCCCGTGAACATTATGGCTCAGTGATGCCTGAACAAGACGTGGTTTCTTAGCGCACCTTGCTAACGCGCTCTAACACGTCCTCCAGTTCCTCTACAGAGCTAACCCCGGTCAATGTTTCCCCATTCATGATGAAGAAGGGAGTGCCGGAAAGCCCCAGCTTTTTGCCAAGCTCAATATCTTTCTGAATCTCAGTTTCGGCGATCGCACGATCGCGATCGAAGCGCGCCAAATCCAGCTTCAGCGACTTTGCTGTTGCCTGATAGAGTGCCTCGCCAAGCTGTTCTTGCTGCGTAAAAAGAGCATCGTGATACGCCCAAAACTTGCCTTGCTGACCCGCTGCCCAAGACGCTTTCGCAGCAGGCATCGCTTCGGCATGAATGCTCGTCAGTGGAAAGTGCTTGTAAACCAGCGTCACGACATCGCTATGCTTTGCCATAAACGGCTTTAGAATGGCGCTTGCCTTGCTGCAATAGGGACATTGGAAGTCGGAAAACTCCACCAGCAAAACCTTGCCTGCTTTTGCGCCTGTCGTGGGAGATGACCCAATGACCGCTTTGGGATTGGTCTTCGTCTGCTGTAAGAACGCTTGCTGCTCTTGCTGTTGGGCGGCTTGTTGCTTGCGCTGGTACGCCTGCACCGAATCGAGAATGGCTTCTGGGTTCTCTCGAATGATCTGCAAGACTTGCTCTTTGAGCTGCGGACTAATCTGGCTATCGGCTTTCATCGGCGTGGAGCAGCCAAACAGAGTGAAGCAAACTACTAGAAGCCCAGCTAGCCAACCAGACCAGCGAATCGGAAACAGACATTTTGAGACGATCGCCATACATTTTCAACCGCAAACTAATCACTACAACTCAGGCAGCCCTGGCACCTCAGCGTCTCTCTATTTTAGGCTGCTAGCGATCGTCCGAATGAATCGGTACTCATGAGGACTGACGTAAACCTCGAAGAGTTTAACCAAGCATCGTCCCAATCTAGTCGCTTAAACCTCCAAGGTTTTGGTTAAAAGGCGTAAGTTCTGACTGAAAGCTTTAGACCGTCAGAATCCCAGCTATCAGCTATCAGCTATCAGCTATCAGCTATCAGCCATTAGCTATCAGCCATTAGCTATCAGCCATTAGCTATCAGCCATTAGCTATCAGCTATCAGCTATCAGCTTTTCTCTGACCGCTGACCGCTGACCGCTGACCGCTGACCGCTTTTCTCTGCCCGCTAAACCAGCGATCGCCGTTGCGCTGAACCGTATACTGTAGTTTGCACGTTGAGTCAGGAGATTGTGGCATGGCATCCATCCGTGAACTGCACCAGCAGCTCATTAGTAAAGAGCGATCGGCGGTTGAAATTACGCAACAGGCGCTCGATCGGATTCATTCCTTGGAGCCAACGCTGCATAGCTTTTTGCACGTCACAGCGAATCATGCTCTAGAACAAGCGCAACGGGTGGATGCCAGGATTGCAGCGGGTGAAGACATTGGGCTGCTGGCGGGAGTGCCGATCGGCATTAAAGATAACCTGTGTACCAAAGGTATTCCCACCACCTGTGCGTCTCGTATTCTCGAAAATTTTGTGCCGCCCTATGAATCGACCGTGACGCTAAAGCTTGCGGATGCTGGAGCCGTCACCGTTGGGAAGACGAATCTGGATGAATTTGCGATGGGCGGTTCAACGGAAACCTCGGCGTTTCAACTCACGGCGAACCCGTGGGACACCTCACGAGTGCCCGGTGGCTCATCGGGTGGCTCAGCCGCGGCTGTGGCTGCGGGAGAATGTACCGTGTCGCTGGGTTCTGATACAGGCGGCTCGATTCGTCAGCCTGCTTCGTTCTGCGGCATTGTGGGCATGAAGCCGACCTATGGCTTAGTGTCGCGGTATGGCTTAGTGGCATTCGCGTCTTCGCTGGATCAAATCGGACCCTTTGGGCGATCGGTGGAAGATGCCGCCATTTTGCTGAGCGCGATCGCAGGCTACGATCCCCAGGACTCGACCAGCCTCAAGGTTGACGTGCCCGACTACACGCAATACCTCACACCTGACCTCAAAGGCAAAAAAGTCGGTGTCATTAAGGAAACCTTTGAAGAAGGGCTAGATCCAGCGGTGGAGAAAGCGGTGCAAGGGGCGATCGACCAGCTAAAGGTACTGGGAGCCGAAATTCAGGAAATCTCCTGCCCCCGGTTTCGGTACGGCATTGCGGCGTATTACATCATCGCGCCCTCCGAAGCATCAGCAAATCTCGCCCGCTATGACGGCGTAAAGTACGGTGCCCGCATTCCTGATGCCGAAAACCTGATGGATATGTATACCCGCACTCGTGCTGAAGGCTTTGGTGCCGAGGTCAAACGCCGGATTATGATTGGCACCTACGCGCTCTCGGCTGGCTACTACGATGCGTACTACCTCAAAGCGCAAAAAGTGCGGACGCTGATCAAACAGGACTTTGAAGCCGCCTTTGGGCAGGTGGATGTGCTGGTGAGTCCGACTGCACCCTCCACCGCGTTCAAAGCAGGCGACAAAACCACCGATCCCCTCAGTATGTATCTCATTGACCTGATGACGATTCCCGTGAACCTGGCGGGACTTCCCGGCATTAGCGTTCCCTGTGGCTTTGACGGTCAAGGTTTGCCGATCGGTCTCCAAATTATCGGCAACGTTCTGCGCGAAGATCAGGTCTTGCAGGTCGCTTATGCGTATGAGCAGTCAACCGAATGGCACAAGCAAGCGCCGATCCTGGAGTGAGCGATCGCAAGCAGCAAACATGAGGCAAAAACATCAAGTTCTCTTATCTGAAACGACACCATTCTCACTGGACGGCGAAAGTCTATAAGAAAAACTTAGAGCGCTTTGGTTTGAAGTCGCAATGTTCTGATTTGAAACGCGATCGTTGCGACTTTCGATGAGACAATTCCTGTTTTGAGCGAGAACGTTCCTATTGAGAGATAAGTTTTTCTCATCTCAAACAGAAATCATCCAACTTAAAACAGGAGTGTTTCTGTTTCAAATAGGAACGGTCTGATTTCAGATAGGAATGTTCCTATTTCGGGCAAGAGTTGTCTCACTCAGAACAGGAGTGTTCTGGCTTCAAGCAGGAATATCCTGCCCCAAAACAGGAATTGTCCGTCATTAGACGAGAACATACTGTGTTTAAATAAAAACGTTCCGATCGCAAGCAAAGAGCCTCTCACTTTTAAGGGGAACGTTGAAACTTCAAACAGAAAGACTCTTATTCTTGAGTAACAGAAGCCAAATTACTTGCGCGGTGTAGCACGACGAAACAGTTCATCTAAGGCTTTATCTTTAGCTTCCTGCACCAGAAAAGTTGTCTCCTCAACGAACCGATGAAGGTCTGGGGGTAAACCGTCAACATAATCACGGCGCTCAATGACTCCATGTTGCTGAATGAGAATTACCGTGTGTCGCTTTCCATTCATCTTTTTAGGACGTTTAGCTTGGGGTGTAAGCGTCAGTTGGTTGATCCGCTGCTCAAACTGCACCAGTTGTTCAGTATTAATCCTTCCAGACCCGCAACCCCTACACGCTCCCCAACGCGCACTAGTTTCTACACGTCCCTTACTAACCCATCCATCGGCATCTACGACAACGTAATTATAGAGTCCGTCATAGAGATTCTCATAGCTAATTAAAGTGAAAAGTGCTTTCCGAGCGGGGGGAGGAGGGGTTCTAGAGCGCCTGGACCTACGATTAGAGTCTCTACGAATCTCGTTTTCCAACCACTGACGGCTCTCGATAAACTGGTTACAGATGACTGCTGTACCCTCTGCATTTGGGTAGCCATCAAAGCAAACCATCGAATCTGTCTTCGGTGTGGTCGCTGTACAAATGAAGGTGCCACCATCTGAGTTGTAGTGCCCATTGATGCAAACCATAGCACCTAACTTTGGCTCGATCGCGCCACCAGAAGGACTGGCTTGAGCGATGGATGAAAGCAGAGTTGCGGCAAGAGTAACGAGCGCGATCGAACTGAGACGTGTGCCCATAGTTGACATTGGAGAACGCAGAACTCTTGATTCAGCATACGGTGCAGCGACTAGAAACCGGGTTTCTTTACAAATATGTCGTTTGAGTACTCAAACCATCTCCAGAAACCCGGTTTCTTACAAACCCTTACACTGCATCCCAAATGATTAACTGAATGGGAGTTGGGTTGTAGCCATTACAGGGGTTGTTCATCTGCGGACAGTTAGAAATCGCCACCAGTGTGTTCATCTCCGATCGCAAATCCACAATGCTACCCGGATCAGAAATACCATCCACAATTTCAAGCGTGCCGTCTTCACTCACAGGCACATTCATAAAAAAGTTGATGTTGCTGGTCATATCCCGTTTGCCCAAGCCGTAATCCTTAATGGCATAGAGAAAATTTTCCACACAAGCGTGCTGCCATTTTTTATCCAACCCAAAGCGCACCGAATTACTCTCACAGCTACACGCGCCGCCCGACGTATCATGCCGTCCGCAGGTGTCTTTCAGCACCGTCATCAGCACATTCCCATCGTTGGAATACAGCTTTGTGCCTGTGGTGATAAAAATATTGCCCTGAGCGCGAATCGTATCCGGCGCACTGTAGCGTTCACTCGGATCATCCGCGTTATAAACGAGAAAATCCACCGCCTGATTGCCACCCAAATCCACAATTCGCAGCACTTGTCCTTTCGTCAGCACCTTTGCCCACGGTTTTCGCGCAGGCAATACTTCATCGTAAATCGCCGTTGTGGGGTCAAGTTCAACTGCCGCTACCATTGTTTCAATCCTCTAAATGAATCACTACTAGATAAGGAGCGTGGCTTAAATAACTCCGTCAATGGAAAGGGTGTCTCGCCCTCACCCCAGCCCTCTCCCAAGCTGGGAGAGGGAGCAAGAGTCCGGTTCCCCTTCTCCCAAATTGGGAGAAGGGGTTAGGGGATGAGGGCGAAGATCTCGGCATTAATAAATCCACAATCCTAAGGGTGAGGAGTGAGGAGGAAAGGATAAAGTATAAAAATTTAGCCTTTAAGCGGTCAGCTATAAGCTTTTTAGCCTTTATCTTTTATCCCTTAGCCTTCTGCCCTCTGCCTTCTGCCCTCTGCCTTCTGCCCTCCGCCTTCTGCCCTCTGCCCTCCGCCTTCTCCCTCAAACCAACTGCCCCAAATACGCATCGGTATTCTGAAAACCGCGTACCGCTTCTGGATTGCCTGTCCGAATGGGATCATCGGCAGTGGATGCGGGAGCGTTCCAGACGATCGCCCGAATCGGCTTGGCATCGTAAGTTGAACTGGGATCAAGCGGATGAGGACAGTTCGACAACACCGCTAACACGTTCATTTCTGCCCGCAGGTCAATAAAATCTCCCGGTTGTGCCGTTTTTTCTGCCCAGGATAGATTGCCGTCTGGATCAACTGCAATCCGCGTAAACAAATTGAGATTCGGCATGATATCTTTCTTACCAAGATTGCGTTTGATCAGCGCCAGCAGGAAGTTATCCCGCGAATTTTTGTAATCGCCATCGCCGTACTTCGCATTCGTTGTGAGATTGCTACAGCCGCCCAGCGTATCATTCAAGCCAGCCGTATCTTCCGTGATGGAAAACAAAACGCGTCCCATATCGGAGTAAAGCAACATCCCTTTTTTGAGGAACGCGTTGAACTGAATCTTGGCAGTATCGGCAGCATTGTAGCGCTCGATCGCGTTATCAGCGTTATGGCAGAGCAGCGCTACCCCTCTAGAACCTTCGGGCGCAATAAGGCGAAGCGTGGTGCCGTGCTTGATCACGCGAGACCAATAGGCACCTCCTGGAATCACTTCATCCCAGGCAACTAACGCTGGATTGATCGAGTGTGGTTCGGTAGACATGATGTACTCCTTATGAAAACGACTGAAACGACAAAGCCCAGGAAGCCGACAACAGTTACTGCTGCTTGGCTCTCCCGGGCTTTTTTCCCGCCGTGTGACCGCTTCGCCTGAGTGATTGCAGGTTTCAAAGCGGCTGCTTCTCTCGGACCAGACATCTCACTCGCGCAAGACCGGAACCCTAGAAGCGAATAGTTGCTTTAGGCGATCGTGCTAGACACAATCGTCTGAATCTTAGCACCTCCACGCGATGTGCTTGCACTCAAGTTATAGAATCCAGATAACGGACACAATAACAATTTGCGCTCATCTCTTCAGGAATTGTAGCGGCAGGACATCCAGCCCATTAGCAGAGCGAATTAGCGCTTGAACCTGCTAGAACAGAAGCATAAATGAAGAGGACGCAGGCTATGAATCATCGATCGCGCTTGGCAACCGCACTCATGCTTTCTGTTAGCTTAGTGGGGTTTATTGGCAGTTCGGCTCAGTCGGTGCAGTTAGCAGATGGCAAAACGCACTTTGTCCAGCCACCCCGCTTTGAAGGAGCAATTGCAACGCAAAAAACGGCTCGTTTTTTTGGCTCAACGTATTACTTTACGCTGACGGTGCCTGAAAATGCGGGCGAGTCGTTGCAAACGGTGATCATTACTCCAGAACCTGCACCCGATCGGGTAGAGTTTGTGCTTAAACAAACAGAAGCATTTGAAGGCACTAGCGATCGAGAGGGCGCAAAGCTACCCTTGCAGACGGTTACGCAAGATGCCAAAACGCAAGCGATCGCTGTTACGTTCAATCCCGCCGTAGCAGCAGGTAAAACAGTGACAATAGGGCTTTATGCAACCCGCAACCCAGACGTTGGTGGCACCTACCTTTATGGCGTGACGGCGTTCCCAACAGGAGCGCAGGCATCCGGACAGTTTTTGGGCTACGGACGTATTCAAATCTATGATGGCGGTCAGAACTCGTCGCTTCTTCCTCAGCGAGTGCCTAACAACGCTTCGTAGGGTGCAGCAAGATCGGTTTGTCAAGGTGAGTCAGTTGCTAGCACGTCATGAGGCGATATGAAAATCAGCAAATTATGGTCAACGATGGCACTCCTTGTTGCGACAAGCTGCTTCAGCATTGGCTCGGTTGCTCAAGCAGTGCAGTTGGCAGACGGCAAAACGTATTTTGTACAGCCGCCTCGCTTTGAAGGGGCAACGGCAACGCAGAAAACAGCGTATTTTTTTGGATCAACGTACTATTTCACGCTAACGATACCTGCAAACGCAGGCGAGTCGCTGCAAGCGGTGATGATTGCTCCAGAAGATGGTCCCGATCGCGCCCGCTTTGATGTCAGGCAAACGGAGGCAGTAGCAAAAACGAGCGATCGCGAGGCTAAAGTCGCACTCAAAGCAGTCACTCAAGATCCTAAGACACACGCGATTACCGTCACGTTTGACTCACCTGTAGCACCCGGCAGTGTCGTTAGAATCGGGCTTTACGCAGAGCGGAACCCAGATGTGGGCGGTGTTTACCTCTATGGCATTACAGCCTATCCGACTGGAGAGCAGCCGTATGGTCAGTTTTTAGGCTACGGGCGCATCCAGATCACCGATCGCGACTTTTTTCGACGCGGTTTCTTTTAGGCGAAGCGGCTACCCCCTTCGTTAGCGATCGCTGAAGTCGCTTCTCTATTGCCTTTAAAGCAGGCGCAAAATGAACGGATAGCGATAGGGCGTTTGCGGTTCTGTAGCAACGCGGACGATCGCAATAATGGGCAGGAGAATGCTGGCAATGCCCAGCAAAATGAGTAAGGGAATGCCGATCGCGACGAAAATCAGAATGATGAAAACGATCGCGTAAAGAAATAGATTGATGTGAAAGTTAATGGATTCTTTAGCGTTTTCCTTCACCACCGGATCGTTGGAGACGAGAAGAATGGCGATCGGGATGCCGACTGAAATCACGGTCGAACTGAAGAAAATCGCACCGTGACAGGCAGCAGATAAAAGCTTGCGCTGACTAAAATCGTCCATATCTCTGTCTCTAAACGTGAGTGAATGAGTTGCGGGTGTGCTGAAAAGTCGCCTCGCTCATTTTACTCTCTACACTCTGGCGATTGCCGCTATCGTTAAGGTATTGCTAAGCTCGAAACTCTCGCATGAGCAGCAAACTTTGACCCTAAACTAAGATCAGCACTCTGTTTATCAAGCGCGATCGTCTTTCTAGTCCTACATAGTGACATCATGCATCAGTGACAGTCAGCCTCTTTTGACACCCCTCGCTCCTCTCCCCTTACCCCTCTCCACAAATGTCCACAGAACTTCAGGCTGAGCTGCAAACAGCAGTCGATCGGCGACGCAATTTTGCCATTATTTCCCATCCAGATGCGGGAAAGACGACGCTGACTGAAAAACTGCTGCTGTACGGAGGTGCCATTCACCAGGCAGGCAGCGTGAAGGCGCGACGAGCACAGCGACACGCCACCTCCGACTGGATGGAAATGGAGCAACAGCGGGGGATTTCCATCACCTCTACGGTATTGCAGTTTGCCTACCAGAACTGTCAGATCAATTTGCTGGATACACCCGGACACCAGGACTTTAGTGAAGATACCTATCGCACGTTAGCCGCTGCTGATAACGCCGTCATGCTGATCGATGCGGCAAAAGGTTTAGAGCCACAGACTCGCAAGCTGTTTGAAGTATGCCGCATGAGGGGTTTGCCGATTTTCACGTTCATCAACAAGCTCGATCGCCCCGGACGTGAGCCGCTCGATCTACTGGACGAACTTGAGCAGGAGTTGGGCTTGCAGACTTACGCAGTGAACTGGCCCATTGGCATGGGCGATCGCTTCAAAGGTGTGTATGACCGTCGCAGCACCCAGGTGCATTTATTTGAGCGGAGTGCCCACGGTCAGCGAGAGGCGATCGATACGGCGATTGATCTCGGTGATCCGCGCATTGAAGATCTGCTGGAACAGTCCCTTTACTATCAGTTCAAAGACGACCTGGAATTGCTGGAAGGCTTAGGACCAGAACTCGATCTGGATCTGGTGCATCGCGGCAAAATGACACCCGTCTTTTTTGGCAGTGCCATGACCAACTTTGGCGTAGAGCTTTTTCTCAATGCCTTTCTGGACTACGCTCTCAAACCGGGTCCTCATGCCAGCAGCAAGGGCGAAATTCCGCCGACCTATCCCGAATTTTCGGGCTTTGTCTTCAAGCTACAGGCAAACATGGATCCAAAACACCGCGATCGCATCGCCTTTGTGCGCGTGTGCTCTGGCAGATTTGAGAAAGATATGACCGTGAGCCATGCCCGCTCCGGTAAAACGGTACGACTCTCTCGCCCCCAAAAGCTGTTTGCTCAAGACCGAGAAGTAATTGAAGAGGCATATCCCGGTGATGTCATTGGGTTAAACAATCCCGGCGTATTTGCGATCGGCGACACCATCTACGTCGGAGCCAAGCTGGAGTATGAAGGCATTCCCTGCTTCTCCCCCGAACTGTTTGCCTATCTGAAAAACCCTAATCCGTCCAAGTTCAAGCAATTCCGCAAAGGCGTTTCAGAACTACAGGAAGAAGGCGCAGTGCAAATCATGTATTCTGCCGATGAAGCGAAGCGCGATCCGATCCTTGCAGCGGTAGGGCAACTCCAGTTTGAAGTCGTGCAGTTTCGGATGCAGAATGAGTATGGCGTTGAAACGCAGCTTGAACTGCTGCCCTATAGCGTGGCGCGCTGGGTTGATGGCGGCTGGGAGGCGTTAGAAAAAGTTGGTCGCCTCTTTAACACCGTGACCGCCAAAGATGGCTGGAACCGCCCTGTGCTGCTGTTTCGTAACGAATGGAATGTAAATCAGGTACAAGCAGACCATCCGGAGTTACAACTAAACGCGATCGCCCCCGTAGTTTCTGGGAGAGAACCAGACGCTTTATGAAGCTATCTTGGAAGGGCTACAAAACGTCACGCAGTCTACCATCCTCTTTCGAGTAGGAGAAGCACTATGCCTCCGGTTCCTGATTCGTCATCGCTTGCCAACGATTTTCCAGCACTGGAAGCCGGACTCTCGGCTCTGAGAGAGGGTGATTACAAGACCGCGATCGTGAAGCTAGAGTCTCTCTCACTGCCGCCGGATCATGCCTTTACGTCAAAAGCGCAGATGGGGTTGGTTACTGCCTATGCCCGCACGAGACAACCTTTACGTGCAGCCGCCCTTTGCCAGACGCTTCGTCAAAGCAATAATGCTCAGATCAGCGATTGGGCAACGCGATCGCTGTTAAGTCTCACTGAACGCAACCCACAGCTTTTCGACCAGTTTGAGGCATTGAGTACAGAAGCCGACGCGCCCAACCCTGATGCATCCTCACCTCACCTTGCCTCTTTGGATAAACTCACTGGGGATGACCTCACTGGCTTTACGCCATTCGATCCTGCGGCTCCACCCAACCTCAAGACCGTCGGCGATCGCGGTAGTTTTCTCGACGCACCACCTCTGCCAGAAGCTGACCAGAACGGTGAACCGACTACAGCCATTCAGCCTCCTGACGCATCAGACCATGTAAATGACGGCACAACAGCCAATCGGCAACCGTATAGCAAGGACGAAACCGCCATCTTAGCTGAAGGGATGACCGGGAGAATCAGAACGCCCAAGCCTGTTGCTGCTCCAAGACACGCACGATCGTCCACGCAGGCGGCACCCAGCGGTAAAACAGTAAATATGCCTTTGGAGGATCAACCACCGTTTTATCCAACATGGCGACAGGCGGGACGGCTGAAGCAGGGGAAATCGCTGGGCAAGGTGAAATTTTTGCGGTTACTGCTGTTGCAAGCTGGTACAGCAGTGGCATTGTTCTGGATGGTGCAGGCGATCGCCTACAACACGACGCTTTATTACAGCATTGCCCTCACTAAAATTCCCTTTCTGGGCTTGTCGCGCCAACTTTTCCATCCACCCGTTGTGCCTATTCTCATCTTTCTGGGAATTCTCTTTGTCGCTTCGCGCTGGTTGCTGGATGGGCTGCTCACTATCGGCTACGGGCTGCAACCCCTGTCATTAAGTAAACTGGCGACCTACAGCCCCGAAACGGCTCAATCGCTCCAGCGCTTCTGCCGCCAACAGCGCATTCCGATGCCAGCATTGGGCGTGTTGCCAACGACAGCACCGATCGCCTTTAGCTACGGTTGCCTGCCGCATGTGACGCGCACAGTGGTAAGCCAAGGTTTGCTGGAGCAACTGGCTGACGACGAAATTGCGACGGTGTATGCCAGCGAAGTAGGGCATATTTCCCGCTTTGATGTGCCGTTGATGTCGTTAGTCACGGTGTTGATTCAGATTCCCTACACCATTTACCGATCGGTGAGCGATTGGGGTAGTCGCCAGCAAGCAGCAATCTCACGGGTTTCGGCAAGTATACTTGCAGCGATTAGCTATGGCATGTATGCCTTGCTGCGGTGGGTCGCACTCTGGCTGTCTCGTCAGCGGGTCTACTATAGCGATCGCGTCTCCGCTGAACTAACGGGCAACCCCAACGGCTTGACTCGCGCTTTGCTGAAAATTGCGATCGGCACCGCTAAGGATGTCCAAACCCAGAAGCAGACGAGCTATCTGCTCGAAGGCTTTGATCTATTGACACCGCTGGGGCAACGCATGGCGACGACCGTGGGCAGTGTTTATCCTCACGTGCCGATCGAGTCTGTATTGGAATGGGAGCGGACGAATCCCTACCGCAACTGGTTGGCAATTAACAACTCGCATCCACTCACGGGCGATCGGCTCAACCTGTTGTCGATGTATGCCCGTCACTGGAAACTAGATACAGAACTGGAGTGGGGAGAGCGGTCAGCGGTCAGCGGTCAGCGGTCAGATCGTTTCACATCCCGTCAGTGGCGATCGCTATTGCTGCAGGGCGCACCGTTTTTCGGGCTGGCATTGGGCTTTGCGATGGCGTATCTCTTTGCGGCACTAGGCTGGATTGGCTGGCGTACAAACATCAACCAACTATCGTGGATGTATGGCGACCATGCTTTGCGGCAAGGATTACCACTGGTCGGCTTCAGCATCGGCACCTTCATTCGTATCAATCCACTTTTCCCGGATGTGCCCTTCTCGAATGCTAAAGCGGCTGGTTCGTCTGACTCGCTGGTGGCTTTGCTCAAGCCTGCCGATCGCATTCCTATTGATAGGCAACCAGTACAGTTAGAAGGCAAATTTATCGGACGTGCTGAGGTTGGCAACCTGCTCAGTCAAGATCTGTTGCTGCAAACCCCAACGGGCATTGTCCGATTGCATTGCTTGTCCAATTGGGGACCGATCGGCAACCTGTTTCCCCAGGCAATTCGCGCAACGGCGCTGCTGAATCAAGATGTGGTCGTTATAGGCTGGTTTCGACATGGTGCAACGCCCTGGATTGATGTCGATACGATTCGTACACTAGGCGGACGTGTAAGCCGTAGTGGGCATCCTGTTTGGTCTACGGTTTTGGGCGCGATCGCCGCCACCTGGGGCATCTACACCCTCTTCCGTGGCAGCATTTTCTGATGAGGGTAGAACAACTCTTATAATCCTACAAACTAAAAATGACCTTTCAAAGCACCTAAGACCCTAGAGATCACGCGATGTGCGACTTTCCTGCAATGCCTGCCAGAATTGCCCTCACCCTAGCCCTCTCACGATGGAAAAGGGAACCGGAACGGTCTAGAAGCCCTTCTCCCTGGGGAGAAGGGTGGGGATGAGGGCGAATTAGTTGCACATCGCGCTAGAGATCATTATTTTTAACTGTGGAGAGATCATTATTTTTAGCTGTGGAACATCTTCCATAACGGCTTTCCAGATAATTTCTACGTTTGTATTGAAATAGCCCTTCTCCCCAGGGAGAAGGGTGGGGATGAGGGCGAATTAGTTGCACATCGCGCTAGAGATCATTATTTTTAACTGTGGAGAGATCATTATTTTTAGCTGTGGAACATCTTCCATAACGGCTTTCCAGATAATTTCTACGTTTGTATTGAAATAGTCATGAATTAGCTTATCTCGCATTCCAGCAATCTCTCCAGGAGATATCGGGATATTGGCTTCTTACTGAATCTGGGATGCGCTTCACGGCTTCGCCAATAATTTCGATCGCCCCTGAAACTGCAAATACTTTCTCTAAGTTTTGTGAGAACGCTCTAAACTCAATGTCTGCTGTAAATCGCTCGATCGCCGCAACAGCATCCAAAATATCCTGCAAACAGTCCTGAATCTGTCGCCTGGTCATAGGTAAACGACCTCTGCCAAAATTCGTTCTCCAATACGGGGCTTCAAGCCAGCCTTATGCACCAAATCGACTTGAACCCCTAGATTGTCACTAAGATAATTCTCTAAATTGACAAACTTCAACAGACTCGGTGTCTCAGAAAACTCTACCAGTACATCGATATCGCTGTTTTTAGTTTGCTCTTGCCGAATGTAAGAGCCGAAAATACCTAACTCTTAGGACTTACGCAAAGATCCCCGACTTCTATGCTTGAGTTGGCTTTTAAGACAGAACTTTAATCAGAAGTCGGGGATCTAAACACCTTATGCGTAAGTCCTACTCACTTCTCGTCTTCATTCGTCCCACTATAAGCAGTTCTTCCCGTAGCCCTTGAAAGATCCCAGCATGGTCTTCTACAGTGTCATCAAGGTGAAAACGTTGAGGAAGCCTGATGACTGCTGTATTGAAGGATTTTGAGCAACTCGTTCCTGAAAGTGAGCCTGGAAAGCCTCGCTATAAACCCCAGAACCAACGCCGCATTCTTTGCGTGTTCCCAAAGTACAGTCCGTCGTTTGGCACGTTTAACAATGCGTATCCATTGCTGGGCAGCGTGAAAGCGTTTATGCCGCCGCAGGGCATTCTGGTCGTTGCTGCTTACTTGCCTCAAGAGTGGGAAGTCCGGTTTGTTGACGAAAACATCAAGTCTGCTAAACCTGCTGATTATCGTTGGGCAGATGCGGTGATCGTGAGCGGGATGCACATTCAACGATCGCAGATCAATCACATCAACGAGATGGCGCATCGTTACGGCAAGCTGACGGCGATCGGCGGTCCGTCCGTCTCAGGCTGTCCAGAGTATTATCCCGATTTTGACCTGCTGCATCTGGGTGAATTGGGCGATGCCACCGATCGCATGATTGAGTATATGGACTTGCACACCGATCGACCGTCTCAGCAAATGCGCTTTGAGACCACCGAACGACTGCCGCTCAACGAGTTTCCCATTCCTGCCTATCACCTGATTAATCTCGACAAGTATTTCATTAGCAACGTGCAGTACTCTAGCGGTTGCCCTTACCGCTGCGAGTTTTGCGATATTCCCGAACTCTACGGACGTAACCCGCGCTTGAAGTCGCCCGAACAGATTGTGGCGGAACTGGATGCCATGCTGGCATCGGGTGAGCTAAGAGCCGTCTATTTTGTGGACGACAACTTTGTGGGCGATCGTCGTGCCGCTCTGCAACTGTTGCCACATCTCATCGATTGGCAAAAGCGCAACGGCTATCCCATTCAGTTTGCTTGTGAAGCCACGCTCAACCTGGCACAGAATAAAGAACTGCTGGCAATGATGCGTGAAGCATACTTCTGCACGGTGTTTTGCGGCATCGAAACGCCCGAAACAGACGCGCTCAAATCCATCTCAAAGCAGCAAAACTTGATGGGTGGGATGTCCATTTTGGAGGCGATCAAAACCCTCAACAGCTATGGGATGGAAGTCGTATCGGGCATCATCATTGGGCTGGACACCGATACACCAGATACGGGCGATCGCATCCTCGAATTCATCCGCCTGTCGAACATTCCCATGCTGACCATTAACCTGCTCCACGCGTTGCCGCGCACTCCCCTGTGGCGCAGACTTGAAACCGAAGGACGGCTTAACTTTGATGAAAACCGCGAATCAAACGTAGAGTTTCTCATGCCGTATGACGAGGTGGTGGAGATGTGGCGACGCTGCATTACCGCTGCCTACGACCCAGATTTTCTCTACCAGCGGTTTGCGTACAACGTCGAGCATACTTTTAAGAACCGCATCAAGCCACCGTTAAGTCCTGCCCGCTTGTCCAAAAAGAATATCCGCAAAGGCTTGTGGATTATGGCGAACATCATTCTGAGGGTCGGTGTGCTCAGCAACTACCGCAAAACGTTTTGGCGCATGGCAGGACCGAAACTCAAAACAGGCAATATTGAGAACCTGATCCACATTGGGCTAGTAGCGCATCACCTGATCACGTTTGCTCAGGAATGTAGCCGGGGTGAACAGGCGGCTTCGTTCTATGCCCAAAAGGTAAAAGCAGCCCAAAGACTCCGCGTTGGCAGCTTTGCCCGTTGATCAATGGAGACGATCGGTTTCGTTGCTTCCATCCGTTCAATTGTGATGGCGATCGCCCCTGCATCGTTGGCTCAAGGGCGATCGCGCTATAGCTCTCGTCGAAATGCTCTGATCGCTTCGCCTGTATCAGTCTCAGCCATTAAGATACAGCGTTGCAATAAATCCAGGTTGAGGTTACTGAGTCCGGCTAGCTGGCTGCGATCGATCAACTCATAGTGATCGTTTTGCAGATGATAGAGCTTCAGCACCCCGTCTTCCCAAAACCAGACTTCAGGCACCCCTAACGCTTTATAGCGCTCTAGCTTACTCATACCACCGCTAGTAAAGACAACCTCGATCGCTAAATCTGGGATTACCTTAACGCTCTCAATGCAGTACGATTCGCCTGCTTGAGCCGAGACAACTCCTTCTTTTTCTTGAGTCATCGACCCGGTTGACTGAAAAAAGATGCCCTTTTCAGCCAGGAAGGTTGTCACTAAATAACCAATGAGCCGCGAAAAGATTTCGTGTTCACGTCCCGGCATGAGAATCTCGATCGTCTCGTCATAGTAAAACAACCGCACACCACGAGACTCACCAAAGCCCTTTTGAATGAGCTTGAACTGTTCCCAAGTGCCATGATGGACGATGCGTTGGTCAGTCGTTTGGTTAAGTAGTGAAGGCATTGCATCCACCGCCAGTTATTCCTGTCTGCATTGTGGCATATCGCTTGCTAACCGGACGATCGCCCCTTCGCTTTACCACAATGATCTTCCCTGCACGAACTGCTTAAGTTGAGATCCAGTCATACCTGCTTGAAAATTAAGCATAACTTGTGCAAAATCAAGCATTGCTGATGCAATATCGAAGAACGCTCATACAAATTAAGTACAACTTATGCAAACTCAATGAAGCTGTACCTAGAGTCAAGAAATGCTTATGCAAAATCAACAAATGCGTGTCTGAAATCGACAAATGCGTGTCTGAAATCAAAGAACACTTACCAAAATTGAGAATTTTAGTGGATTGCATTGCCTCAACGCGACTAATACTGGTTCTTCGTGAGATGGAAGAAGCAAGCATTTCTCGTTTGGTTCAAGCGCGATCGTCTCTGCATGATGGCGATCAGTTCTTGTAAAAATGCTGATTCATACCCAGTGATTCCCAGACTTATAAAGCTGAGAAGCTCACTACTAATGAGAAAGGTTAGCAAGGCGATCAGCGATCCAGACTTTGATGATGGCTTGACGTGTAACTCCAAGTCGTTTGGCTTCCTGGTCTAAGGCTTCAAGCATCCAAATGGGAAAATCAACATCAATGCTCGTCTGTTTGTAGCCCGGATGAGTTACCTGAGAGAGGTCTAGAAGATTGGTAATATCCTCTCCATTGTCGAATCTGGTATCAAATTCATTTGCTTTCATATTTGTCTGCCCTTATAAATAGCCACCTCTTCTGCGCGAGAGCGCCGAACCGAAATAATGCGTATTTTGTCGTTTCGATAGGTGATAACGGCTGACCAGTACTTCTGATCGATCGTGCCAATTACCAGAAATCTTGGCTCGTCCTCTGTTCTGGCTGGAATCTCAATTCTGCCATGATCCGCCCAGAGTTGTTGTGCAACGACAAAGTCTATGCCGTGTTTATCGTGATTAGACTGACTTTTTGCCTCATCAAACTCGAATTTCATAGGGTATTTAAGCCATACCTTCGATTTCTTCTGAACACAGCAAAGCGATCGCCCTTGTCAACAATACCTACGTTCGTGAAACGTCTGCAAAGCATAATCGCCCCTTCACTTCACAACAGTGCGCGCACTTGTACGGGTTGCTTAAAGGCGATCGCCTAGCTAAAAATGCTGCATCGCTTACTACTCAAGATGATGGGTTTTAATCTCTAGCTCACACTGCTGAAAGATAACCAATTTTTCTGAAACTTACACCACCAAGAGAGAATGAGGGGTTAGACCCTACACCCCTCATTCAAGAATAGTCTCTTACTGTAGAGTTTTAAGCTGCATTTTTAGGAAGTCGTTAGTTGGAAACTACGGCAAGTAGAGCGTCTAAGATCACCAAAAGGCTTGCACTGTAGCGCTAGAACGATCATTAAGGCGAGACAGTAACTGGTAGCATTTGCCCTCAAGCTTTAGCGTATGACCAGAAAAATCGCACTACTGATTGGTGTCAGTGATTATGCATCTGGCTTAAGCCCGCTTCCTGGAGCTGTCAGGGACGTAGAAGCCGTGCGACGGATTTTGCTGGATGCAGAAATGGGCAATTTTGATGAAGCAGTAGCCCTAGTTAACCCAGACCGCCAAACGATGGAACAGTCCATCGAAAAACTATTTGCAGAGTTAGAGCGGGATGACTTAGCGTTGCTGTTTTTTTCAGGTCATGGTGTTAAAGATAATAGCGGTAACCTTTACTTAGCAACCCGCATCACCGAAAAAAATGCACGAGGGCAACTGACCAAATCAACAGCCGTGCCAGCAAGCTTTGTCCACGACATTATGGATAGCTCTCGGTCAAAACGGCAAGTCATCATTCTAGACTGCTGTTTCAGTGGTGCGTTTGCTGAAGGAATGAAAGCAAAGGATGATGGCTTTATCGATGTGAGAAGACAGTTTGGTGGAGAAGGTCGGGCAGTGTTGACCTCTTCTACTTCAACTCAATATTCCTTCGAGCAGGATGGCTCCGACCTCTCCATCTACACTCACCACTTAATCGAAGGCATTGAAACAGGTGCAGCCGATTTAGATAAGGATGATTGGATTTCAGTAAATGAACTGCATGAATATGCCGGAAGCAAAGTACGGGAAACAGTCCCTACAATGAAGCCGGAGATCTATGCCGTTAAGGAAGGTTATAACATTCACCTTGCAAAAGCCCCAGCGAACAGCCCCAAGCTGAAATATCGTAGAGAATTAGAGCAATGGATTAGCGATGGCGAGATTGCTGGTATTGGGCGAACAGTCTTAGAGAATCTACGCAATAGCTTAAATCTAACCCTTGAAGATGCGGCTGCCATTGAAGCCAGATCTCTCTATCCCCACCGTGATTACCAAAGAAAACTCCGACAATACGAGGTGGAGTTGCTTGGGGAATTGAGAACGAGCGGCTATCCCTTCAGAGAGGACACCCAGAAAGCCTTAAAGCAACTGCAAAAGTCACTTCAACTGAAAGATGAAGATGTAGCGATTGTTGAGACGCTAGTAGTTGGACAAGGAAATACACAGAGAGATTCTTATTTCTCAATCTCTCGGAAGGGTTTAGCTATTCTAAGTATAGTGATTGCCATTACGGCATTAGGTTTTTTGTACTATTTTATGTCAAGGCAGAAGAGCATTGGGATAGAGTCTTATACACCGTTGAAGATCTCACCTAACCGTCTCACAGGACGAGAATGCAACTGGCTTTTAACTCAATACGACCAAAGTAATCAGGAGGTTAAGAAGCAAGTTGGGCTAACCGAGAGTCCAATCAGAACAAAATGTAAAGAATTAGGAGTCTCTATCACCGTAAATTAGGAAAATAACCATGTTTTGGGGCAACGATAAACTTAAAGATTTTGTTTATCGTCCTGATCACTAAACTTGAACTAGAAGTACTCAGTATTAACGCATACTGGAGGCTTCGGTATGAGTGGTCAAATGCTTCGGCTTGTGAAAGCTGTGAGTACTTTAGTCGGTTTATTTTTAGTCATAGGCTTAGCAATTTGGATGCTGTCTAGTAGCAAGATAACTTCCTTCTCAGGAGCTGATCAGTCTGCTGTTTTAGCACAAAGTAATTGTAGAGAGGGGAATATCAAAATAGATGAATCACGGAGCATTTATCTTAGACGAGATACCACAAGCAAATCAATTGCTAAAACAGCACCAGGTATAACGCTTTGGGGTCAGAACTGCTCAGATGGCTGGTCTAGAACAGAAATCAAGGGATGGTTGAAGTTGAAACGTTAATCAGCTTCTCTGCAATGACTGAAGCGCACCGTTTATGAGCGCAGAAAACATGAAGGGCTGATAACCAGAAAACTCAGGCAACGGTGCTACTCGCTTTAGATCGCTAATCACATCTTCGGGCATCCGAATCGTGATGCTTGTCATGGGACGATCGCGATCGAACCGCTTTTTCAATGCCTCAATACTCATAGTTTTTACGAATAATGCTCTAGCCTCCAGCACTTGACCAAAATGCTGGAGGACAAGCCACAGATAACGGCGTTATTTGCGGGTGGAAAGGACGAGCGATCGTGTCTTCGTCACCAACTGTCCAATGCCCATATCCCGCTTGAAGATGTCGTGCAGCAGGACATAGAAGCAGGGGATGATAAACAGCGTGAGCATGGTTGCCAGAGTTAAACCGGAGAAGACAACCACACCCAACGGCTGCAAGAACTCTGATCCTTCGCCAATGCCCAGTGCCAGGGGAAAAAGTCCCAGGACTGTGGTAATCGTGGTCATGAGGATGGGGCGCAGACGTTGAGGTGCGGCTTTCATAATAGCGGTAGCACGGTCAAGCCTCTCTTCCTCACGAATTTGGTTTGCCGTTTCTACCATGATGATGGCGTTGTTAACCACAATCCCAATCAGTAGGACTGCACCGACGACAACGGTAATGCCGATCGCGGTTTGTGTCACAAACAAGCCCAAAATGCCGCCAGCCAGTGCCAACGGCACCGTCAGAATAATGACCAGCGGATCGATGAGAGAGTTGTACTGCACTGCCATGACCACAAAGACCAGAAAGGCAGCGAGTCCGCCTAGAACCACCAGCGCACCCTGAAGTTCTTTGTTGGTTTGTCCGGCGTAGCTTGGCAGCACCGTCACGCCATCGGGCAAGTCCAGCTTGGAGACAATTTGCTGCACTTCTTCTAATGCCGCACCCAGACTCGCGCCTTTGTTCAGGTTGCCTGCAATGAGAAAAACGCCCCGCTGATTAATGCGCTGAATCTCACCGGGAGCCTGCCCTTCTTCGATTTTGGCAACGTCGCTTAACCGTACCAGAGCGTTGTTATCCACAAATAAGGGGAGTTGCGCCAACTGGGAAGGCTGCTTCAGTAAGTCCTGGTTCAACTGCACCCGCACATCCACCAGGCGTTCGCTGCGTTGCAATTGCGTGGGGATAGAACCTTCGATCGCCGTTTGAATGGTGCTGCCAATCTCCTGGGTGGTTAAACCAAGACCATTCGCGCGTTCCCAATCGGGGCGAATTTGCACTTCGGGCTGGCGATCGTCCGCATCGGGGCGAAACGCAGATAATTTTACCTGCTCATCTAATGCCGACAGCACTTGCCGACCCGCCTGCCGCAGCACCTCGGCATCTTCGCCCTGAAGCACCACATCCACTTCCGCACCTCGCAACGGTGAATTGTTCAACGTCAAGCCGCGCACAGAACCCGCCGAAACTCGTACCCGGATGCCTGCCAGGTTGAGCTTGTTCATTTCTCGCGTCACCCGTTCGGTAAACTCCACCACGTCGCTACCGTCTTTGAGCGTCACGTTACCTGTACTGCGCGATGGGTTTGCCGAGACGGTGTTGCCAAACAGCGACCCGCCTGCGGTGGTGAAGACATAATCTGTCTCTGGTTGTTTCAGCAGCACATCGTCTACTGCTGCCATCACGCGCCGATTGGTTTCTAGCGAGGTTCCAGGCGGAAACTGAACGTTGACATTTGCCTGCCCGGTACTGATACGCGGCAAAATTTCTTGCGGAATCTGACCTGCCATCACCACACCGCTGCCACCCAACACGACGAATGCCGTTACAAGGACGATCGCTCGACGACGAATCACCTTTGCCAGCGTGTTGCTATAGGATCGCGTGGCACCATCCAGCCGTTGGTTAAAGGCACGTAGCAGCCACAGCCGATTCAAGCCGCTCGACCATTCAATGGCAAAGAGACGGGCAGACAACATTGGCACAACGGTAAGGGCGACCACCAGTGAGGCGATTACCGCAAAGCAAATCGTGAGAATGAGTTCGTTAAACAGCAGCGAGACGAATCCGCCTACAAGGATAAAAGGCAAGACCGAGACCAGGTTGGCAGCCGTCGAAGCCACCAGCGACGATTCCACCTCGCGGCTACTTTCTTCTACGGCGGTAATCAGGGTACGAGCACGATCGCTCTTGCCATTCCCATTACCGTTGTGATGTCCGTTGCCGTTAAGATTGCCGTCCAGCTTAATCGCTTCCACCCGTTTGCTGACGTTTTCGAGAATCACAACCGAGGTGTCGATCGCCTGCCCCACGCTGATTGCCAGACCACCCAAACTAAAAATGTTGAGCGAGAAGCCGCAGAACTTCATGACAATCGCTGCCGCCAATGTACAGAGGGGAATCGTCAGCGCAATGATAAAGGTCTGTCGGAGTGATCCTAAGAAAATGAACACGGCGATCGCAGCCAGTAGCGCCCCCGACAAACCTGAATTGATCACATCTGCCAGCGAGTTGCGGATAAACCTCGACTCATCCAGTGTGGGCGTAATGATCATGTCTGCCGGAACCAGTCCCGACTGCCGCAACTCCTCCAGCCGTTGCTTCACCGCATCCACCACCGATACCGTATTCGCATCCGGCTGCTTCTGCACACTGATTTTGACCGCTTTTTGCCGATTGAGATTGACCAGCACCCGCTCTTCTTCCGTGCCATCAATCACTTCTGCAAAGTCACGCAAATACACCCGTTGAGCAGAAGCGTTTTGCGTTGTGGCTGTCGAGTTTTGCGTTGAAGTCGTTTGCTGACCACTGACCGCTGACGGCTGACCGCTTCCCGACTGCTGACTGCCTCCTGATGGCTGACCGCTGACCGCTGACGGCTGACCGCCAACTGCAAACGATAAATCCTGAATCTCCCTTGCATTCTGAAACCGTCCCACTGCCCGCGTTAAGGGTTCCGAGTTTTCGCCCAAAATGCGTCCACCAGAAACATCCTGGTTGCGCTGCTCCAGTTCGTCCAGCACATCCGTCAGTCCGATGTTTAGCGCTTGCAGGCGATTCAGGTCGATGTTGACGCGCACTTCTTCCACTACGCCACCCGAAACATCCGCTGACGCAACGCCTGACACAACACTCAGTTCACGCGACAGTTCTTCATCGGCAAACACGCGCAAGTCTACATCCTTTAAGGACGGCGACGTGAGCGCCATTTCGTAGACTGGTAGCTGTGATGGATCGGCTTTAAACAGACGGGGTTCTTCGATCGTATCCGGTAGCTGATTCCGGTTCCGGTTAAACGCCGCCGTCGTGTCGTTGAGCGCCTGATCGATATTGCTGCCAGGGTTGAAGTACAAGTCCAGGTTGACCTGCCCTTCGCGCGTTTGCGAATAAATTTGCACCACTCCATCGGTGGTTGATAGCGCCTCTTCCAGCGGTCGGGTGATTTCGTCGATCGCCACCTCTGGCGAGATGCCCGGTGCTTCCAGTCGCACCCCAATGCGAGGATAGGTAATGGACGGCAGCAGATCGACGGGCAGTTGCGTGATAAAAAAGATGCCTACCACAATGACGGTCAGCGTCAGCATTAAGGTGCCAATATGCTGTCGAATCGAGAGCGTACTCAGGCTGAAGCCGGATGAGGGAGGGGTTTGCATGGGGGGAGTGGGGAGTGGGGAGTGGGGAGTGGGAAGCAGATCCCCGACTTCTGTCTCGGTACAAGCAACAAGCAAAACCGAACAAAAAAGTCGGGGATGGAGGGCTATGTTAGATCCCCGACTTCTGTCTCGGTGCAAGCAAAGCAAAACTGCATAAAGAAGTCGGGGATCTGGGGATCTATTTGGCTGACAGGATACTTAAGCGCACGGAGTCGCCATCTTTGAGTGGTTTGCCAGTGCGCGAGACAAAGCGATCGCCCGGATTCAAACCCGACAGAATTTGGACGTTGCCATCTAACTGTTCGCCCAACGTGACCGATCGGGCGGCAACTTTTGCGTCCTTCCCATCACCCGTCACCACAAAGAGCGTGCCTTTGGTCTGCTTGGGCTTGGCTCCACCGTTCGCTTGCCCGTTAGCATTGGTGCCTCCCGTGTTTGCGCCTGGTTGATTCGATTGCTGCTTGGATTGCTGGTTGGACGGCTGATTGGGTTTCTGGTTTGGCTGTTGCCCTTTGGCGCGATCGTCCTGCAAGGCAGTCAGCGGCACCACCACGCGATCGGTTTGCGTCTGGGTAAAGCTCACCCGTGCCAGCAAGCCGCTGCCCACTTTGCCAGTCGAGTTGGGAATCGTCACTTCGACAGGCACCAGGCGAGAGGTGGCATTCGCAGCAGGCGAAACCCGCGTCACTCTGCCCGTAAACTGCTCACTCGGAAACGCATCCAACCGTACCGTTGCCGCTCCGCCCAGACGAACCTTTGCCAGATCAAGTTCTGAAACTTGCACCGTTACTTTTGCTTGACTGAAATCGCCGACCCGCAGCAACTCATTGCCCACCTGCACTAAATTACCAACTTCGGTCGATCGCGTGAGCACGGCACCATTAATCGGCGAGGTCAGCACAGCATACGATCGCCGCTCTTGTTGCTGTGCCACCACTGCCTGTTGCGCCACAATCCGACCATTAGCGGCGACGATCGCCTGCTGTTGGTTCCGCACCTTTTCTTGCGACGATCGCAACACCTGTGCGGCTGTTCTCGCCTGGGTGCGGGACTGTTCTGCCTGCTGCTGCGTCACCGCGCCATCTCTAGCAAGACTGTTATAGCGAGCCGCATCCGACTCGGCTTGCTGAAGCTGCAAGCGAGACTGTTCTACCTGCGTTCTGGCATCGCTGACTTGCGTTTGAAGCTGGCTAATTTCGCTACGTCGGGATGCCAACTCAGCCTCAGCCTCAGCGGTGGCTGCATTCAAAATGGAGTCATCGATTTGCGCCAGCGTTTGCCCCTGCTGGATGCGATCGCCCACATCCACAGTTAACTGGCGCAGTTGACCCTCTGCCTGAGCGCGAATCGCCACTTCTTGTAGGGGTTGCGTTGTGCCTGTGTATTCTCTCGCCGCTTGTAAAGGAGCCGTGGCAGCGATCGCCACATCGACAGCAGCCCCTTGACCTTGACCTTGAGCAGATCCAGAGGGTCGAGTCTGGGCATCAGCAGCACCTTTGGGTAGATTACAGCCTGAGAGCGCGACTGCAACGGCAGTAAGAATGCTCCAGCGAACCATCCAGGCTAGCTTCGTTCGGTTAGTTATTTGGAATGACCTGGATTGTAAAGCCGTGAGTGAATGAACAGAAGAAGTCATGAGAATGTACTGCCATATGCATCAGGTGAACAAGAGCAAAGCGAGGCGGCTTACACAACTCACAAAATGTTAACAATTCTTTGCAATTCGAGAATCTACAGATCGAAAGATTTTCTCCAAAGTTAAGTAAAACGATCGCCGCCTTGAACTGATGACGCTCCTTAAAAAGGTAGCCCTCACAGTCAGACTGGCTGCATCAGGATTTGGTTCAAATAAGTTTAAATTAACGGAGAGGAAAGAGGTGAGGAGAAACTGAAGGCTCAAGACTCAAGATTGTTTCAATTTTCTTGAAGGCTGTTTGGTGTCCAACAGGATACTTTAAAAGTAGCTTTGGCGACTGAAGTCGTGGCTACACGGACTAAACCTGCCGCCGCAGGTTTCAAAATCCTTTCGTTTCGGTAGTCCGCGTCGGCAAGCTTTGTTTACGTCGTTGCGGTTTTGACCGCCAGACTTTTCAAACAGCCTCTCATGCTATCAGTTGGTCGATCGCTCGACGGGAATCTCAATGCAAAACTCAGTGCCTTTGCCCTGTGCCGAAAAGCAGGTGAGTGCGCCGCCATGCTTATCAACCACAATCTGATAGCTGATTGAAAGCCCTAACCCGGTGCCTTTGCCAACCGCTTTGGTCGTGAAAAAAGGATCAAAGAGCCGCTGTTGCTGTGCTTGAGTCATGCCGCAGCCATTGTCCGAGATTTTGATCACGATCGCTGCCTGATGGGTTGATTGTTCCGTCTGGATATGGATCGTGGGTTGGCGATCGCTCAGGTCGAAGCTGGACTCCTCCAATGCATCGATCGCGTTGACCAACAAATTCATAAACACCTGGTTCAACTGTCCCGGATAGCACTCGACTTGCGGCAGTTGCCCGTAATGTTTGACGATCGCGATGCCCGACTCTCCAGCTTTGCCCTTCAGCCGACTTTGCAAAATCATTAAGGTGCTGTCGATCCCTTCATGGATGTCAACTTGTTTGACATCCGCTTCATCCATGCGAGAGAAGTTGCGAAGCGACAGGACGATTTTTTGGATGCGATCGGCACCCACTTTCATGGAACTTAAGAGTTTGGGGAGATCGTCGAGCAAAAAGTCGAGGTCGATCGCATCTGCCTCTGCCTGAATGGTGGGTACAGGATTGGGATAGTGCTGCTGATAGAGTTTGATCAGGTGCAGCAAATCTTGGGTGTAGCTGCTGGCATGGGTAAGATTACCGTAGATAAAGTTGACTGGGTTGTTAATCTCGTGGGCAACACCCGCCACCAGTTGACCCAAACTGGACATTTTTTCGCTCTGCACCATCTGGGTTTGCGTCTTTTGCAGTTCCCGTAGCGCTTGTTCCAGTGCCTGTGCTTTGGTGCGGCTTTGATTGTAGAGATCTGCCTGCGTGATGGCGATCGCCAACTGTGACATTACCGCTTGAATTAATTCGATCTCGCTATCAGACCACGATCGCGTTTCTGTACTGTGGCAGCAGAAAATTGTTCCCAATAGCCCCGGTCTTACCTGGATAGGAATCGCCAGCATCGCTCTGTAGCCGAATTTGTTAACGAACCGCAACAGGCTTGATTCCGCTAACGTCTCGGCATCTTCAACGCGCAGAATTTGCAGTTCCTGGAGTTTTACCAGTAGAGGTGATGTGGGCGAGACGGGATAGCGATCGACCAGACTGGGCAACCCGCCGCAGCGAGCTTCTTTGATGACTTCCCAGTAACTTTCGTCATTGTTAGCGTCATACCAGGAAAACTGACAGCGATCGGCGTTAGTAAAGTTCTGCACTTCCTGGAGTGTCGTTTCCAGAATGATGTCAAAATCGAGTGAATCACGGACACGGCTTAGCAGACGGTTCAGCAACCGTTCACGCTGTGCCTGTTCGCGCATTTGTTGTTCCGACTCGCGCAGAGCGGCTTCGGTTTGTTTGCGCTCAGTGATGTTCCGCGCAATGGCACAGTTGAGTTCTTTGCCGTTCAATTCGATATAGTTAACCGTGACCTCAACTGGGTAAATGGTGCCACGGCTGTTTTGATTACGCGTTTCAAACGTAAAGGAACCGCGTTCTTTCAATTCTTGCCAGTGAGCCGCCCAGCCATCGATCGGCAAATCTGGATTAAAATCAAAGACCCGCTTACCCAAAATTGCTTCACGCGCATAGCCTAAATCACGACAAGCGGCATCGTTCACATAAAAGAGTGTGCCATCTAGTTCTACCCACCAGATAGGATCGGCAGCACGATCGACCGAGAATTGCGTCAGCTTGAGCGCGTCTTCTGCCTGCTTGCGTTCAGCTTCGCTGCGCTTGCGTTCGGCAATGTTGCGAACAAAAGCGCACTGATATTCCTTGCCGTTGAGTTCAATGTAGTTAATCGCCACTTCAACGGGATAAGATGTGCCGTCGCGATGTCGGTTGTGGGTCTCAAAGGTATACGAACCAAGCGTTTTGATCATCTGCCACTGGTCTGCCCACGTCGCCTCTAAGATATCTGGATTAAAGTCCCAAACTTTCCTACCCAGGATTTCGTCACGCGCGTACCCTAAATCACGACAGCCAGCGTCGTTGATGTAGGCGATCGTGCTGTCAATTTCGACCCACCAAATGGCATCGGCAGCATGATCAACAGCAAATTGTGTAAGTTGCAGCGACTCTTCAACTTGCTTGTGATCGGTGGCTGCTTCGATGACGGTTAGAATGCCTGCAACATCACTGCGCTCATCGTAAAGCGGTATGCAGCTCACATCCAGGGAAAGTGGCTGCTCTGCGTGAGGCAACACTTCCATCTGGTGGTATGTTGCTTGCTGCTGCTCTATTAGAGAGCGATCGTGCTGATACAAAAAGTCGGACTGGTGGTCTTGCCACTGCACGTCAATCGCCGCTTTGCCCACAATTTCATCGGGATGCGTTAGCCCAACCGCCTGAGCAAATGCCTGATTACAGCCTAGAAAAACAGCGTCTTTGTCCTTCCATCCGATCGCTTGCGGTAAGTGATCAACGATCTGCTGAAGCAGTGCTAAGGATGTTTTCAATGTTTCTTCAGTTGAAGAAGGGGAAACAGCCTGTACTTTTGCATTCTGCGATAGGTTTGCAGTGGCGGGTTGCATATCTTCAGGTGGTTAATGGTCGTGGGGAGAGCAGCGCGATCGCGGGTGGATCGTGCGCTTATTGTTCCCTGAGCCACCTCAGAATTAGCGGTTACAAAAAGGGAGTGAATGGTGCATTCCTGCTTCTATTTTTCCGTCATGATCCACGAGCCGTCCCAATCGTCAGCAGGTGGGTTTTTGAGCCAGTATTGGCAGCGATCGAGGTGCAAAGTGGCAGACTTATCCTCTTTATCGATCTCCAGCACCATGCCAAATTCGCCCATTGCTAATGGGAATTTGCGATCGCGGTAGTGCTGCAAGCCTTTGCCGTAATGGTCAATAATGCGCTTTTTGGCATCGGGAACGGTCTCTGATTGCAAGCCGACCAACTCGTAAACGGCGACAGGGCGATTCTTGCCTTTGACTTTGATGAAGTCTAGTTCGCGTGTCCAGATGCGATCGGCACAGGGTTTGAAGGTGTTTTCGCTAATGACAATATCGGTGCCGTACTGTTTGCTGGCACTTTCCAGTCGTGCGCCCAGGTTGACACCATCACCGATCGCCGTGAACTCCATCCGCTTGCTGGAGCCAATGTTGCCGCTGATCACGCTATCGGAGTTGATCCCGATGCCGATTTTGATGGGTGGCTGGTTGTCAGCGACGCGATCGGCGTTGAAGAGTGTCAAGCGACGGCGCATTTCGATCGCGGTTTGCACTGCCATCCAGGCGTGATCATCCAGCGGCAGCGGCGAACCGAAGACTGCCATGATCGCATCGCCGATGTACTTGTCGAGCGTACCTTTGTGCTGGAAGACCGCATCCACCATCGACTCGAAGTACTTGTTGAGCATTTCGACGACAGCTTCAGCCTCCAGGCTTTCAGTGAGCGTGGTGTAGCTGCGAATGTCGGAAAAGAGAACGGTGACATCTTTGCGATCGCCACCCATTTTGGCAGCATCGGGGTTTTCCAGCAACTGCTCGGCTAACTCCTGAGTCATGTAGCGATACATCGTGCTTTTCAGCCGTTTTTCATCGCTAATGTCTTCCATCACCACGAGCGCACCCGATACCATCGTGTCGTCTTTGGCATCGGCGATCGTGTTGATCGAGATGTTGATGCTGTGTTGCTCCTCGCCCTGATAGGGATGCAAAAGCTGATCGGGGTAGTACTGCTGGCGGCTCTTTTCGTCTTTTGCTGCTAAGCCTAGATCAAACCACTTGGTGAAGTCACCTTTGTCGATTTTAATCAGATCGCTGACAGCTTTGCCTTCAAGCGAGTCGCTCTCCTTCAGACCCAGCAATTTTTTGGCGCTTTCGTTGGCAGCAATGATGTTACCTTTTTTGTCAGTCGAGATGACCCCATTACTGAGCGATCGGAGAATGTCTCGCTGCATCTGCTCTTGCTGCTTCACCGTTTCAAACAATTTGGCGTTTTGCAGCGCTACACCTGCCTGAATGTTGAACGCCTGCATGAACTCCTGGTCGTTGCGGTTGAAGCTGGCTCGCCAACAGTCCGGCGCTTCTGGGTAATGGATGGGATCATAGGCAGGATAGTCGCCCTGCTTTTTCTTGTTGATAAGCTGCGTTACGCCAATCAGTTCGCTGTCGGCATTAAAGACGGGCATACAGAGAATGCTGCACGTCCGGTAGCCCGTTCGTTTGTCGGTGTCTTTCGACGTTTGTGAGTTGGGGTCGTCGTACAGGTCGAACGGGATGATCACGGGTTCGCCTGTGGTTGCAACCTGTCCAGCAAAACCTGCGCCCATTGGAATGCGGAGTTCCTGGAGTACGCCATTAATGGGAATCTTCGTCCAAAGCTGGTCACGATCGCGATCGACGAGCCATAAGGTACTGCGGTCTGCCTGCATCAACTCTTGCGCCTCATCCATCACCTTGTTTAAGGTTTCCTGAAGATCAAGACTGCTCTGGCTCAAGGATTTCGTCGCCTTCATCAAGGCTGAAGCGGCGCGTTGCTGCTGTGTGGCTTTGTAAAACGATCGCGACGATTCAATAATCAAGCGAATCGACGGCGCAAATTCTTCAAAAACGGTCTCATCTTTATGGGTGAACCCGTTGCGATCGATTTTTTCGTCCAGCGATGCCTGGGGATCAAGGTCTTGCTTGAGTTTATTAATTAATTGCACGACAGCGACCAGCTTGCCCGACTCATCCAGGAGCGGCATCGCCAGCATGGTGTAGGTGCGGTAATGATTTTTTTCATCGAACTTACGCGCTGCTTCAGAGCGATGATCGTCATAAAAATCGTAGGGAATATTGACGACTTCAAGCTTGGTGGCAACCTCACCCGCGATTCCTACTGTGGCAGGTAGCCGCAGCTCTAAATTGTTTCCTTTTTCGTCTTTGGCAACGATCGCCCACAGCTCATTTTTATCTTCGTCAAGTAAATAAATGGTGGCGCGATCGGCGTTCAGCAGTTCGCTCGTCTTCAGCGTAATGGAGCGCAGCATCTCTTCTAAGATCGCGTCAAACCCCTGCGCATCAAGCAAATTGTCCAGCATAGACAGGGTTTGATGCACCACCTGAAGCTTCTGCTCAACATCGGTGACCACTTCTTTGAATCGATCCTTAGTCAGGGGAGCCAGGAATGCGCCAAAGCTGCCCTTGCTGGTAACAAGCGATCCCCCTGGTGGGTGATTTTGCCCCGTTTCTAAAAGCTCCAGGGAATGGTTGCCCCGATGCGGCACGATTTCGACATGAATCGTTTTGGTCTGAATCGTTTCGGTGTGAATGGACACCTTGGCGATGTCACGATCGCTGCCTGCGTCCTTATTGGTGGCGACCTCCCCAACGACCTCCTGCGTCGTCGAGACGATTTCCACCTCTCGGTGAACCGCAACATCAATGATGTCGCCATGACTGGGATCGGGCAGATGCGGCGATGTAGCGTTCATAAGCACCAACTAGGGATTGAGAGTTGAAGCGTTTATTCAGCGGTCGTGTGAATCCCTAAACGATCCGTTCGCTGATGTCGCAGTGAAAGGGACGGCAATTAGCGTTAGCGCCTCCAGTGGCTGCGATTGCCATCGTGATCCGTACTCTAAATCTAGGATGATTCTGGCACTATGACATAAGAATGGGTGTACTGATGCTTACCATCACGGACTCTGCTTCCTGCCTCTCGCTTAGAATGCCCACACTCAGTTCCCTCTGCTCGGTGGGCTGCAAACACAACGACATCTGTCCTCTATTCTGGCAGAAAGGGCGATCGGCTTCCTCACACATAATCGTTAAGAGAGTTAAGGGCGCGTGACGGTTTGGATGCCTCTGCGTGTACACTCTACCTTCGGTAATCCCCTCTTAGAGAGTCGTGTTCTTACCACCGCTGGCAGACCACGATCGCTGTATATTGGCAGTTGTAAGCAAAACGCCTTCTAGCGGGAGACTGTGAAGATGCAAAGCCCCGGAGTATTTGACACTGATAAACGTAAGCTGCTGTCGGCTTTGAGTCATGGGTCAATTTTTTTTAGTGGTTTGATTATTTCTGTGGTGATTCCGATCGCCATCTTGCTAGTGTCCGACGACCCCGTTGTTAAAGACAACGCCAAGGAAGCCATCAACTTTCATTTCAATGTTTGGCTGTATGGTCTGATTTTAATCCCGCTTTCATTTATTACTCTTGGCTTAGCGGGTGGAGTCTGGTGGTTAGTACATTGGGGTTTAACCATCTGGGCAGTGTCTCACAGCCTTAGCAAACCCGATCAGCCGTTTCGTTATCCCTTTATTTTTCGCCTGATTTAACGTACGTAGCGGGCATATTTGCTTTGTGAAAGTACGCCGGGTTGCTTTCAGATCTTGGCTTGCAGCCCTCAGCGCTCACATCTCAGCGAATGGCTAACCGCTGAGTGCTAAACCACTACATACTCTTCATGAATGATTTAGGACTGTTATAGACTGCAATCCACGTGAAGCAGCTTGCAGCAACAGACCCCAACGTAATAAATTGCCCCCCAAGTGAAGTACTGAGGGGCAATGGAGACAGTTAAACGCTTGCTCACAGTCTCACTGGCTGGCACTGCGATTTATCTTTAGAGTGTGACGGTTTTTGCAGTGTCCCTCCTTAAGAGGCTGTTTGAAAAGTATCTGGCGGTTAAAACCGCGACTACATCAACAAAGTCCGCCTGCGCGGACTACCTCAGCACGAGGGTTTTGGAACCTGCGTAGGCAGGTTTTGTGCGTGTAGCCGCGACTTCAGTCGCCAGAGCTACACGCATCTGGACTTTTAAAACATCCTCTAAGGTGTAGCAAAAACGGTAACCGCAGCACGTTCAAGGCTTGACCGTTTTACGATCGCACCATCCTCATGCACTTGACCGAGCAGCCAACAGGCTGCTTTTTTGTTGATGGCGTACTGCTAGAGCCATAACCGCACGACCCAGCCGATCGCTAAGCCTGTCGATGAAAGTAAAACTAAAATCCAGAACGCTTGCAACTGACTAAAGCCAAGTGTTTGGATGTCAATTCTTGCCAGCGCTTCACTTGCTAAGATTGTCGAAATGTGAAGAGCAAGCTGAAGCCAGAGCAGGATGAATGCAACCATTCCAGCAATGATGCACAGTGCTAAGAAGGCAACCGTATCTGATTTAAACCAGCGATTGATGAAGCGGTTGAAGCTGGTTAAAGGAGACATGAACGCGATCGAAGCAATCACGATCCAGCTCAGTGCTAGTGCTGCGTTGAAAAGATTTCCCCTTAAGATGACACCGCAAACATTTTGCGATTGATCAGCAGGCAGTACTTGCCTGAAAAGATCAAACGTTCTATGGCAGGTTGGCAAGATCCATACAGGGTCGGTCAGTGTAGGGGTCGCTAGCAACCAGCCAAGGCAGGCATAGGCAATGAGCAGCAAACTAAACGAAACCCAGGGAAATCTTCTTGCGGATTCAGCGTTCATTTGGATAGAGAAACAGGTTAGAGAAAAACAAAGTTAGCTAGAGAGTCTTGTGATCAAAGCTTAGCTTTTCGTCAAATAAATAGAGGCGTTTGAAAAATTCGTTTCGCAATACAAATTTCAAGAAACATCGCTTTTGGGTAGTTAAGCTACTACCCAATTTACGGTTAAGCTCAACACAGCGAACGGGAAGAAAGAGTACCCAACCTGGGTACTACCCAGTGGCTTGTGGTGTTGCCATGATGGATTCAGTTGACAAGCCAAGTGCGGTTGAACTGAAGGGTAGAGACCCAAAAGCTAGATCAAGCAAAGGCTTTTAACCAAATTCAAGAACCTGCAACACACGAGGATACTAGATTATGTCTAACGAAATGGATGCAATGGCAGCGATCGCTCAATTTAAGGGACCCAATGTTCCTGAAGGTCAAACTCCCGAAGTTGGTACAACCGAAACTCGCTCCCGGACGATCGTTGGTCCTGTCACGTTCAAACTGGAAAACTTACGCGTTCGTGGTCTTGGCATTAAGCCTGCTGATCCGTCTAACTCTCCGTTCATCATCGCAGAAGATGAGCAGTATGAAGTCGCTGTTGATGTTGTCTTTAACAGAACTCCCCTGACTGAACTTCTGATGTGCTTGGGCACCCGAATCATCATCGATTTCGGGCTTGAGGGTTATGGCAAAAACGCACCGGAAGTTGACGTGCAAGCAACTCTTGTGACCAGCAAGGATGTCTATACCTACTCCCTGATTCACAGAGGTGTGGCTCAGCGCGATGGTTTGAAGCCCGGACTCTATGAGATCGGTGCAGTGGCTACAGTCGGTCCTGTTGAGAACCGCTGTACAACCAAGATCTGGGGACATGGCTATATCAAGGAAGTCTTGCTGGAAGTGTATGCTTCCGGTCAAGAGTAACTAGCCGCTCCAACTTTGGTGTAGCGCTGATGTGAGCGTAACGATACTCCTGGCATCGTTCAGGAGTTGAGCCAACCTGGTAGGATATGCCTCCTACCAGGTTCCTACTTAGAAGAGGAACGAGGATGATGGAATCACCAACACATGAAGCCAACGGTAACTCTAAGGATCGTAACGATCTGACGCAGATTCGGGGGATTGGCGCAGTCAGAAAGCGTTGGCTCAATTCATTCGGTATTGACACGATCGCTGATCTGGCTCAAGCATCAGCCGATGCCATCGAAGCTCAGGCGAAAAGTGATGGACGCACGCTCTCCCGCGAGGAGCTTGAAGCATGGCTGGCTCAAGCCCAAGTTCACCATGTCAAAGCGTCCTTAGAGCAAGCAGACTCGTTTGAGGCGATCGCAGAAACAGTACAAGCAAACTCTATTGAAGATCACACAGAAATAGCGTGTGAACAACCGTTGCCTGACTGGAACTCGATCGCGTCGTTCAAAGTGGACTACCAGTCCCGATGGGTGAATGGGAAAGCGGAGCAACGCATCACCGCTCATCATCTCGAAACTGATGCGATCGAGTCTTGGAGTACGTTTGAGACTGACTGGATACAGCAATGGCTACACGATCGTGTGGAGATGGCTTTGCCTCTCTTGCAGACAGAGAATTCGATCGTGGCAGAGTCGACTGTAGCAGAGTCGATCGTGGCAGAAATCACTCAGCTACGAGTGATGCAGCCTTATTACATGAAGGTACCAATGGTTGCTGACAGAAACAGCCCCATCTTCTCAAACGCGATTCAAACCGATCAACCGTTTGCGCTCGAAGTATCCATACAGTTTGCTGGGCTAACGCAGGCTAACCAGCACAAACAGATTGCCTACCGCGTGCAATGCTTTGCCCGCAATCTGGCTACAGGCGTTACTGACAGTCTGGAAGACGTGACGGCACATTCCCTATCAGACGACTCAGCGTACACAATTCTGCTGCCATCACTGCGGTTGCGACAGTCAGGTACTTATCGTCTGAAAGTCTTGGTCACGCTGCCACAGGCACCAGCAGCGTTAGGACAGTTCAAAGTGCCCATGCTTCAAGTTGTGTAAAGGAAATGATTATGCATCTATGCCATCATCCTCTTTGCTGCTTTGTGCCGCCCTACATGGCTGAAACGTTACAAGGTTCTGACGATCCAGCAGTGCGACAGATCGCACTTGCATCACTGGGGAACGAATATCGTACGGCGCGGCGACTGCTCAGTACGCAACCAATGGCAACCTCTTTGATGGGGCAGCTTGATGGGAAGGAGCGGTATGTTTTTGATATGAGTGGAGCAAGCGATCCCCTACCGGGCAAGTTGGTGCGGAAGGAGGGCGATCGCCCAGTCGCAGATGACGCTGCCAATGAAGCCTATGATTATTCTGGTGATGTCTATGATTTTTATAAGCAAGTCTTCGATCGCGACTCGTTGGACGATGCTGGCTTACCGCTCCGTTCAAGCATTCACGTTGGCGACACCTTTGGAGCACCGATGTCTAACGCGTTTTTTAACGGTCAGCAGATGGCATATGGCGATGGTGACGGCAATTTGTTTACCCGCTTTACCCGATCGCTGGATGTGGTTGGACATGAACTCACTCACGGCATCGTCAGTTTCACCAGCAAGCTAGACTATTTTGCTGAGTCCGGCGCACTCAACGAAAGTTTCGCCGACATCATGGGTAGCTTAGTCAGCCAGTGGAAGTACAGTCAGACCGTCACACAGGCAGACTGGTATATCGGTAAAGAGGTACTCGGTCCGGGCGCACGCATTCAGGGTATTCGCACGCTGATGGGAGAGAAAGCCTACGCAAACGACCCAGACTTCGGTACCGATCCCCAACCAAAGCACTATCAAGATCGATATGTCGGAGGGCGCGATCGCGGCGGCGTTCACATCAATTCGGGTATTCCCAATCATGCGTTTTACCTGGCAGCAATGACCATTGGTGGCTATGCATGGGAAAAAACTGGAAAAATTTGGTACGTGACGCTGAAGAGTGCGCTGGGTAGTAGAGCAACGTTTTGGGACGCAGCTAACGCTACGATCGCGATCGCCGAACAACTCTACGGAACCGATAGCAGCGAGCAGAATGCCGTTCGCAACGCTTGGCAACAAGTAGGAGTCATTTAGACAACCAATGCAACCAGTATGGGTCACACGGCGACAATTTTCAGTACACCTTTGGGTGGCGCTGGTGGTACCGCTTCTAAGTGGTGGACTTTATGCTGAAGGAAACGCAAGCGAGCAGAACACGATGCAGATTTCACTAGAACGCAGCGGTGGTTTCACAGGTATGCCGCTGACCATCACAGTGGATACAGCCACTCTGAACCCCGATCGCGCCACACAGTTGCGTCAATTATTGGAAGCGGCAGACTTTTTTCGCTTGCCATCAACGCCGTCAGCGCCTGCACAACCAGACCGTTTTGAGTATGCGGTGACCGTTCGGGAGGGCGATCGCAGCCATACCGTTACCGTTAGTGAAGCAGCCATACCAGCGCCATTGAAACCCCTTTTGGATTGGTTAATGGCAACTGCTCGATCGCACTAAGGCTCAACCACGTTGCCAGAATGTGACTTTGGTAAGGTGAAACAAGGTCAATGTACTGGGTATACTGCAAAACATCGTTATGCAGCATACATCGTCATGGCACTTGTTAACTATTACCGTCCACATCGGGCAGTCGTTCGCTGTAAAGCAAAGATGCACTTACTGGAGACTGTTGATGACAACTTTGATTGGGATGAGTCATCAATTGACTCTCTGCTCAAAGAACTAGCCACCAGCCTCTTTCGGTCAAGACAGTATCAGGTCTTTTTTGAAAAAGCTTACTCCAAGCAAGAAGCGAAAGTTGTAGAAGATCGGCTTGCTGAGGAGTTGGCAAATACCTATCGAAACATCTTAAAGCGCCATCAAGATCCGGTTGTCCAGAGCCTTAACGCATTACTGTAAAAACCAACGTTGGCGATCGCTCCTCTCTAGCACGCTTTATAGAGCAAACCGACTCGATCTGAGCAATATTCGGAATCTGTCAGAGCTAAGACTTTTAGGCGGATTCCGTACTGTGTCAGTTGACCTCAGCCGCTTACAAGCGTGAGCAGCCTTGTGTTCTTGCTGCTCACGCTTGCGATGTTATTTCTTCACTTTGCCAGTCTTGCGGGAGGCTTTGTTGTTACTGATGGGGATTGGGCGATCGCCACGGCTTTCTTGATCACGCCGTCGCCGATCGCGCCACTCGACGATCGTTAAATAAACGATCCCGCCGCTAACGACCACCATCAGCCCAAAGGCAACCAGAACTAGAACATTAAAAACAGAAGTTTCCACGATGCTTCAACCAGACTAAAAACCGTTGCGCCCCCAAACGACCAATGAAATAGAGAACGTAAAAATTACTAACAGCGAAACCCAACCCAACGTCACAATATCCATGACCGCAGCGCTATGAAACAACGTCAATGCCGATCATAGTGCAAAGTTGTACCGCAGGTACGACGTAGCAGAGATTATTGAGTGAAACAGGGCTAAGAGTGATCGTTTCACTCTAAGATCGAGTATCTGAAATCTGCAAACCTGTCGCCATGACTGTACTGACAGAACACAATGAACCCACTGATGCAGCGATCGCGCCGTCAAGTGTCGTTACGCCAATGTCAATCGAAATGACTCTAGCTGAACGGATTGAATCGCTCAAAGCTGGACTGTTGGGGGCACTTACGGCTAGTCTGATGTTTGGTGCGCTGATGCTGATGAATGGCTGGCTGTCACTCCGTTTTACCCAGTTAACGGCGTTGTTGATCGATGCCGAGAGCCTACGGGTGCTAGTTTGTGGGGCGATCGCGGCTTTCTCTGGCTTTCTGTTTGGCATCACCTATCGCTATATCGTTCGGCAAGACCCCAACCCGCACCTCAAGGATGGCGCTGTGCTGGCGTTCGGGTTGGTGCGCGGGCTAACGCAAGCAGAAGGCAAGCTAGATGAGACGATCGCGCTATTGCCCTTGACCATCCTGGGCATAGAAAGTGTGTTGCTGTTTGCAGGTGCCCGCATTGTGCTGGACTGGACGCTCGCTAACGGGTGGATCAAACCGTTCGGCATGATGATAGCTCATCCTCACCAATGAGACTGGTTTCAACGCGCTAGATCCTTACAGCACAAAGGCTTCAAACACTGGTTGACCAAAAAGCATAGTGGGATCAACCGCTGACAGAATTTTATTCTTGGCACGATCGGATGTGAGACTCCGAACGACCAAAGTCGCAACATCGGCACGATGAATCGAGCCAGCAATGTTGGGATTTTCGGTCAAGATAGCACTGCCTTTAGGCGGTTCCGATTTCAGCCCACCGGGACGAATAATCGTGTAGGTCAAGCCGCTGGCAGTCAGGTGATTTTCTGCCTGTTCTTTTTCTGCCAGAACCGGACCTAATGTTTCGAGCGCTTGCGGTGGTAGCGCTGCGGCACTCTCGCCCGTACCGATCGACGACACTAGAGCAAATCGCTGCACGCCAGCCTTGACAGCCGCATCGATCAGGTTTCGGTTGCCCTTAAAATCAGCGCGATCGCCATCGGTCGGTTTGCCGCCTAGCGTGCTGATCACCGCATCAAAGGGCTGCTGGGCAATCAGTGCCGCGATCGCGTCAGCGTCTAGCGCATCACCCATCACAACGGTAGCGCCCATTGCTTCTAAATCTGGACGGGCAGAGTCCGATCGCAGCAGTGCGACCACGTTCATTCCATGTGCTGTCAAGCTTTTGGCAATTTCTCGCCCCACACCGCGACTTGCCCCTGCCAAAAAGATTCTGGTCATGGCTGGCTTCTATCCTCTCAATCCGCATCACCAAAGTCTAGCCGATTAACGCGATCCCGGCTTCTTGAGCAGCCGGGATCGTAAGAGTCAGGGCTTGACGCAACTTAGACCTCAATGATCAACGTCAACGTGTCCTCTACACCAATGATCGTCACCGTCTGACCAGGGGTCAACTGTATGACCTGCCCAACCGAAACAAGGAGCTTGAAGCGCCAGGACGTACCACCATAGACAACTCGCAGCCGCCCGATATCGCAGGCTTCCAATTTAGCGGCAACTCGTTGTGGCAAATGCCGAATGGGCTTGGGTCGAAACGGATCGAGATTCATGACGGTTGCTCTCCTAATAAATGTTGTTAAACCAAAAAAAAGCCAGCAAGTGATCGTCACTTCGCTGACTGTGGACTTCAAGCCTCTTAGAGCCAGACGCAATGGTTGCGTTAGATGGAGTGTGGTGAGTTCTCGACGCGCACGGGTTCTACCTTGTGCGATCGCGCCAGAAAAGGTTGTCAGGTGAGCACTCAAGGATGCGGGTGCGATCGCCAGTGAGCAAGCTGCGTTTCAATCTGTTGATACAGTCGCTGCACTGCGTACAGTTCCGCGTCGCTGAGACATTGACGCTGACAGATGTGCCCACCTACTTCTACAAAGGTTTGAAACTTGCCCTTCCGGCTACTCGTCAAAAATTCACCATGCTGAGTGACAGACATCATTTCGATCAGGCGGAAGGTCGTGTGTGAGAACACGACTGGTAAGGCAATCAACGTTGAGTGAGGTGTCGAGTTGGTTGGTGGGCGATCGCTTTGTCTCGTTGTCGCAACTTGCGCCGTAAGGCTGACAAAGAGTTGAATTGCATCCGCACCAGTTAGAAATTTCGCAATGGTTGAGGGCATAGTAGAGTCCTTGAGCGCGTTAGAGTGCAGCATTGAGTGAACCGAAGCAACATCCACAGCGATCGGTAGTCGCTCCTGATCTCACATTGACTTAGAACGGTATCGTCACTCTCACACAACGTTAACAGAGCTATAATAAAGAGATAGAGTCCAGGCGTTTCAGGCAGAAAAAATAATTTTCTAGGCTGAATTGATTCAAATTGCTGACTCGTTTATCTTGCTATAACTTTAATCTCACAAACATATAAATCATTGTTGTAGCAAAGACTACAAAATGCCCCTCAAGTCAACTTATACGGTAGTGCGCGATCGCTTTTTCCTCACATGAGTGAGATAGGCGGCTCTTTTGTGTGACCTTTGTGTGCGATCGTCTCTGGAATCATTTGTTTTTGTAGGCATCTATGCAGAACAGTCACCTCATGCAGCCTATAAAGAAGCTTAATTCAAGCTCGTCCGTGTCTCTTTTGTGAAGTCTTTTGTAAAGATCGCTGAGTCAACTTAAGAGAATGATGAAGTCTCGCACCTCTACTTCAGCACTGTCGAGCACTCATGCTATAAACAGGCAACTCACATAGTGATAGCTAACATATAATGCGTGTGAACTAGGAGTGTACGATTTCATGCCCAGTCTCCCTGATAGCTTTATTGCCGAAATGGCGACCCGGCAAGGAGTCACCCATACAGAGCTAGAAGCGCTTTTGCTGGCACTCGCCGATCGCCCCGGTGCTGAGATTGCAAAGACGCTCGAAATCAGCGAAGCAGCAGTCCGTAAGCGCCTCGGAGAAAGCTATAAAAAGTTTCGTATTGAGGTGGGTGGTAATAAAAAGCTGAACTATCTCAAGCAAAAGCTACTGGACGAGTACGAAGCACGCCAACCGGAACAGGCAAAGGCACAGCAAGACTGGGGCGAAGCGGTTGCTGTCGAGGATTTTTGTGGACGCGAGGCACAACTCATCGAGCTAGAAGAGTGGATTGTGGGAGATGCCCTTGGGAGCAATCGTGCTGCAAACCGCTGTCGGTTGGTAGCAGTGCTCGGCATTGGCGGCATTGGCAAAACGACCCTTGCTGCCCGTATTGCTCAACGAGTGCAGTATGATTTCAAATTTCTGATTTGGCGATCGCTTCGCAACGCACCCCCTCTAAATGACATTTTGGTAGAACTGCTAAAGTTTCTACCCGGCGGCTCTGACGATCTGCCTGATGACGAAAACAGCCGTATTTTGCGTCTACTGCAAGTATTACGGGAGCATCGCTGTCTCATCATTCTCGATAACGTAGAGTCCATTTTGCGAAGCGGCGAAGGCAAAGATTACGATCGCGCAGGTGAATACAAAGATGGCTATGAAATGTATGGCTACCTATTCAAAAAACTGGGTGAAGCCGCACATCAAAGCTGCCTTCTGCTTACCAGTCGTGAAAAGCCCAAAGATGCCGCTGCTCTGGAAGGCAAAAACCTTCCAGTAAAGGTGCTGCAACTGGATGGACTGAACCAGGAGGAAGCACGGTTGATCCTCAAAGATAAAGGGCTGGGTGGCTCTGATGCCGAACTGAGTGAGTTAGTTGATCGCTACTCTGGCAACCCTTTGGCGCTCAAAATTGTTGCGACCACAATTTATAACTTATTTAATAATACGATCGCCGAATTTCTTGCCCAGATCAAACAAAAAACGGCTGTTTATGGCGATATTCGCACCCTTTTAGAGCAACAGTTTGAGCGGTTATCTAATTTAGAAAAACGAGTGATGTATTGGCTTGCCATCAATCGTGACCCTGTTTCATTAGCAGATTTGAGGAACGATATTCCCATCCCTGAATCATCCATGCGCTTGTTAGAAGCAGTGGAGTCACTATCACGTCGATCGCTCATTGTGGGTATGCCAGATTCAGGCAAACTGAGTCAACTGCCTGTCATCATGGAATACATCACTGAACAGTTGGTCGAGCAGGTCACTACCGAAATTGAGCAACTGCTTGAGCAACCGGATGAGACAGTTCTAAGCTGGAGAAAACTATGGTTTCTTAATAGCTACTCACTCGTTAAAGCAGCATCTCTAGACCATATTCGTAAAGCACAAGAGAAAGAAATTCTGGAGCCAATCAAGACAACACTCCTTGATTTATATGAAACGGATCTTGAAGCACAGATCCGCCGTAGTTTCGATCGCCTGCGCAAACAGCCGCTACCTAGAAAAGGGTACGCGATTGGCAATCTGATCAATCTGCTCTGCCAGCTTCAAAGCAGTTACCCCCAGGCGGATCTCAGCGGGCGCGATTTTTCTGCACTGACCATCTGGCGCGCCTATTTGAAAAACGTCAAGTTACAGGACACCTATTTTACCAACGCCGATCTGACTGGCTCTGTGTTTGCCGAAATACTAGGACTAGCCAGCTTGGTTTCTGTACAGTACAGCCCCGATGGCAAAGTCTTTGCAACTGGGATGGGCGATGGCGAAATCCGTCTCTGGCAAGCGGCTGACAACCAGCAAATCCAGCTCTATAAAGGACACACTATATGGGTGTGGGCACTTGCCTTCAGCCCCGATAGCAGGCTGCTGGTCAGCGGCAGCGCCGACTCCACTGTTCGCATCTGGGACGTGCAGACGGGTGCTTGTTTACATACCCTTAATCAGCACACCAGCAAAGTTTGTAGCGTGGCGTTTAGTCCCGATGGCACCACGATCGCCAGCGCCAGCGAAGACAAAACCATCAAACTCTGGAATGCAGGCAGCGGCGAATGTCTTGCAACGCTGAAAGAACATACTGATTGGGTCTGGTCAGTTGCCTTTAACCCGATGAACCCACGTCGCCTGGTGAGCAGCAGTGCGGATGGCACCATTAAACTCTGGGATAGTGAGGGACATTGCCTGCAAACACTGCTGGGTCACACCAACCAGGTCTACTCCGTCCGCTTCAGCCCTAATGGGCAAATTCTTGCCAGCAGCAGCGAAGACCAGACGGTTAAACTTTGGGATGTGCAAACTGGGCAGTGCTTTAAGACCCTCAGAGGACACAGCAAAAAAGTCTATGCAGTGCGCTTTAGCCCCGATGGTAAAACCCTTGCTAGCTGTGGCGAAGACCGCACGATTAAGCTTTGGAACATTCAATCTGGGATTAAAGCTAACGAATGCCTGAAGACGCTAACCGGACACATCAGCCAGGTCTGGTCCATTTCCTTTAGCCCCGATGGACGCACGCTTTTGAGCAGCAGCGATGACCAGGCAGTGCGGCTGTGGGATGCAACCAATGGGACGCTCCTCAACGTGTTACAGGGGTATTCGCGGGGTGTCTATGCAGTTGCCTTCAGCGCTGATGGGCAAACCGTTGCCAGTGGCGGCGACGATAATATTGTGCGACTTTGGGATGTTTATCAAGAGAAGCGTGACACTCTGCAAGATGCAAAAAGCAAAGGACGGTTGCGATCGATCGCCTTCAGTCCCCGTGAGCCAATCCTCGCTACTGGAGGTAGCGACTACACCATTCGTCTCTGGAATCTTCAAGACAGCCATCAGCACAACCGCTACAAAGCATTGGAAGGACATACGAACTGGGTGTGGACTGTCACGTTTAGCCCCGATGGTCGCTTACTTGCCAGCAGCAGCGAGGATCGCACGCTCCGAGTATGGGATGTGCATACAGGACAGTGCCTCCAAACATTGGAAGGGCATACTCACTGGGTTTGGGCAGCAGCATTTAGCCCCGATGGAAAAATCCTTGCCAGCGGCAGCGCTGACAGCCAGGTAAAGCTATGGGATGTCGCTTCGGGACAGTGTGTGAAAACGCTGGCAGACCACAAAGAAATTGTCTGGTCGATCGCCTTCAGTCCCGATGGACACTCTCTCGCCAGCGGGAGCGAAGATCAAACCATCAGGCTCTGGGATGTGCACACAGGTCAGTGTCTCAAAATCTTGAAGGGACATACCAAGCAGGTGTATGCGATCGCCTTCAGTCCCGATGGATGCACCCTCGCCAGCGGCAGCGGTGACACGACAGTAAAGCTCTGGAAGATCGGTACTGGAGCCTGTATGGATACGCTCTGCTGGGGGCACACAGATGCCATTCGCGCCCTTGCCTTTAGTCCCGATGGCACAATGTTGATCAGCGGTAGTGAAGATGGCTCGGTGCAACTGTGGGATGTACAAAAGTGCAGTCGGCTGCGACAACTCAAGTTCGATCGCCTCTACGAAGGCATGGATATGACAGGCGTAACCGGACTCACAGAAGCACAAAAATCCTCGCTGAAAGCCTTAGGCGCAGTGGAATCGGAAGTAGTGGGGCGATCGCAAGCAGGTGTATGAGCGGAGCGATCGTCCGATCGCTTTCGCTAGTTTGCTAAGCGATGTATCAAATATGAAAGAAAAATATTTGACTAAAAGACGACTGTTGCTGAGACTCTCACTTCTCAGGCATTACAGCTACCAACGCAGTCAAACTTTTGAGTTGAAGAGAAAGACAACTTAATTTTTGTAACATTTCGTGATAATTTAAGAACTGGGGAGCAGAAATGTATCACCAGAGACGTATTGCTTCGCCTTCAACCAGTTGCAAACTTAGCGAGGTAGACCTTATATATGGCAATTAATCTTGATTCCGCCCGTAGTATTTTCCCCGGAACATTATCGGCTGATGCAGTGCCTGCATTGACTGCACGGTTCAATCAATTGAGTGCTGAAGATCAACTGGCATGGACATGGTTCGCTTTCCTGGAGATGGGCAAAACTGTTACAGTCGCAGCTCCTGGTGCAGCCAGTATGCAGTTTGCGGAACTAACCCTGAACGAAATTAAGCGGATGACCTTTGAGGAGCAAACCCAGGTGATGTGTGATCTGGCAAATCGCGCTGATACACCCATCTGCCGCACTTATGCAACCTGGTCGCCTAACATTAAGCTCGGCTTCTGGAATCAGCTTGGCGAATGGATGGATCAAGGCGCTGTCGCACCCATTCCGGTCGGCTACAAGCTTTCAGCCAACGCCAGCGCTGTCTTAGAAACCCTTAAAACCCTGGATCAAGGGCAGCAGATCACTGTCTTGCGAAACTCTGTTGTAGACATGGGTTTTGATCCCAGTAAATTGGGCAGCTACACTAAAATTTCCGAACCTGTCGTTGTGCCAAAGGAAATTTCTCAACGGACTCAAGTCACTATTGAAGGTCTCAATAACCCAACCGTGTTGAGCTACATGAACAACTTGAATGCCAATGACTTTGAGCAACTCATTAAGCTGTTTGTAGAAGATGGAGCTTTGCAGCCACCGTTCCAAAGACCGATCGTGGGCAAAGATGCCATCATGCGGTTTTTCCGAGAAGAGTGCCAGAACCTCAACTTGGTGCCAGAGCGGGGAGTCGCTGAACCCGCAGCTGATGGTTACACGCAGGTGAAAGTCACAGGCAAGGTGCAGACCCCTTGGTTTGGCGCAGCCGTAGGCATGAATATGGCTTGGCGGTTCTTGCTCAACCCTGAAGGCAAGATCTTTTTCGTAGCCATTGACTTGTTAGCGTCTCCCAAGGAGCTTTTGAACCTGGTTCGCTAGGTGCACGATCGAGGAGAAGTAAGTCACGAACCATCGTAGGGAGCGCTCTTTTAACCAGGAGCGCTCAATTACATTGAGCAAATGCAGTAATTACAGCCAACCAAACCACCACGTAAATTTTAGATTGAGTCATGCAAGTAAGTGAAGCTGAGTGGACTGACACAGAGAAGACGATCGCCCGAACTGCTTTTGATCAAGCTTACAAGCGAGAAATTGAGGCGTTGCTGAAGCGAGTTCAAGACGAAGCTAGCGCACTCATAAAGCTAGACGACCTCTGGCGCTTACATGACTTCCTGAGTGCTAAAAGACACCAGATTGAGGGCAAGTATGACTATCAATACTCCGCTCTGCCGTTTGTCTTTGCTGGCTTGGTTAAGGAAGGCTGGCTTCAGCTAAACGAACTAGAAGGGTTAAGTCAAGATAAGCTTGCCAAGATCAATTCCTTGGCACGTATGTAGGCTTTGGCTGTTCCATAAACGAAAAGACCACGCAAACACTGAAGCTCAGGTAGCTGACGTGTAATGGGAGACATCTTAGGCTGGCAGCGCCAAATGGGGATGACGCTTAGCATGAATGTTGCGGATATGGGTTTTAACCGTGTTGAGGCTGATATGAAGCGTGGTAGCGATCGCCTGATAGCTGTATTCGCGCTTCAGCAGTAACCAAACTTCCGCTTCCCGATTGGTTAATTGGAACTTTTTCTGTTCCAACTGAATATCTTGTTGCAAGACTTCATCGCGGTCTTCGATCGTGATGAGAACATATGCCCGCTGGTTGAGCGCCCGGTTCGCCTCGTCATGCATGGCTTCCGTCAGCCAACAGGCAGTGAGACGAAACGAGCCGCCGTCAGTTGTTTGATAGTCCAACAGCATTGGTTCACAGACCGTTCTCGCATCTATAACTTGCCCACATAGCTCGGTGACGATCGTCGGTAGCATCGTCCAACAACGCTGGGTGCTCGATAACTTCTGGCAGAGTCGTCTAGCCGTCTGGTTCCAATAAACGATGGTGCGATCGACAGAAAGCACGATTAAGCCTTTTGGCAGCGCCTCGACTAGCGCAGTGAGCAGCGAAGAGGATTGCAAAGCACTGCTGAGATCAGGTGCTGGCACTACCGTGAAAAGTGACACTGGGCTGATATCTTTAGAGTGGTTGAGGCTGTAGTGGGGCGATCGATTGGGAGCTTCGTAATCACGGGTTAGCATGTCGTCTCCAGGCAAGTGATGGTTTACTCAATCGCATCGTGGTCAATGCTGCTCCAGTTCGTCGATCGTCCCTGCGGTCAGTGCAGCGCGTCACACTCCAGAGGGGCTTAGACATCTCAATTCACGCGATTCTTGCTTGACTCGTCCTGTCATGGCTGCCTGTTGCAAGCTCATAAAAGCACAGAAGTCTTCTCTACCATATTTTGTTGTCAGAAGTCGTCGCAGCTGATCCTCAGCACTAAGCGTGAGATAACCAGTTGTGAGAACCTGTTGAACGATTTCATGAATCGAATTCATGCTTAGCCTCTCCACGAAGAACGGTTGCACAAATAGTGAGGTGTAAAGTAACGTTGACGAACGGCTTAACCTGATGTTTCAGGTGTCGGGGGGTTGCATCGTTGTCATTGCTCTTCTAGATAGAAAGGTTAGTCGAGGTGTGACTAGACATTGAACTAACAGACGTTAGGAATGATTAGTCAGATCGTTAGGCATTACGTTAGAAGTTTCATCACCCCTCATGGCAACTGGTTTAAGTTCAGCCTGAAGACACATTTGTACGAGCTGAGGCGCTTTGGGATACGGGGCGGCTCTACGCCGATCTAGCCTCTGCCAAGCGAGGAAAGCTCACCCCGACAGAGAAAGAGCACCTGCGTGGCTTACTGCTGGGGATGGGTCCCAAAGAAATTGCCAAAGAATTGTGTAAGGGGGTAGGCGGCGTTCGCGTTGCTCTCTGTGACCTTTACCGTTACGTTGAGGCGCTCCTACAATTGCCCGAAGGCAGCGTTGATTCCCGAACCGTTATCTATACCCTGGAAGAAGCTGGATACAAGCGATCGACAGGGCACGCAACCCCTGCTGCCTTACCGCCATCTCCGTGGACGCAGCAGCCCTCTGGTTCTGGTAGCCAGGTAGTAGTGGTCAACCGCAACACGCTCAATGCGCCACCTCAACGCTCTAGCGTTGTCATTAGTCACGGCAATCAGGCGGTCAGTCTTGGTCTTGCTCAGCAGCTATACCAGTCTCTGAAAGCAGCAGGGCATCAACTAGCGATTTTAGAAGAGAGCGACCGATCGCCTACCGACTGGCTACGACACATTGATGCGGTGCTCGAACAGTGCGATTACTTTGTGCTGCTGCTGGCACCCCAATCCGCAGTGAGTGAGATGGTGACGGAAGAAGTGCGGCGAGCCAGAGAAGCGTATGATGCCCGCCCTAACCACAAACCCATTATTGTGCCAGTACGGGTTGGGTTTTCGCTGACTCTGCCACTCAATCACAATTTGCGTGGCTATCTACACGGGTTTCAGCAGTGGGAATGGCACTCGTCTACAGACACGTCACCGCTGCTGCAAGCGTTGCAAACCCTGTTTACAGAAACGCAACCACCGACAGCCGAATCAGCAACGCAGGCTTTACCCACGCCCTTTACAACACTGGAAGCCCCTGACGCACCACCGCTGCCTGTAGCAGAGCCAGAACTGCCGTGGGGACAGGTTAATTTGGTTTCGGCGTTTTATGTGGAACGATCGCCGATCGAAACACGTTGCTACGAAACCATCGTCAAACCGGGCGCGCTGATTCGGATCAAAGCGCCCCGACAAATGGGCAAAACCTCCCTCATGTCACGCATTCTTTACTACGGAGAGCAGCAAAACTACGTCACGCTGCCGCTGAGTTTTCAGCTTGCCGATCGCGCCATTTTTGCTGATCTAGACAAATTTTTACGCTGGTTTTGCGCCAGCGTTGGGCAGGGTTTACAGCTTCCACCCAAACTGAAGGATTATTGGGATGATATCTTTGGCAGCAAGGTAAACTGCAAAGCCTACTTTGAGCAGTATCTGCTGCGAGAAATTGATAGCCCACTGATCTTAGGGCTGGATGAAGTCGATCGCGTCTTTGAGCATCGTCACATCGCTGAAGATTTTTTTGGACTCCTGCGGGCATGGCACGAGGAAGCCAAGAACCGCGCTGTTTGGCAAAAGCTGCGTTTAGTCGTCGTTCACTCGACAGAAGTTTATGTACCGCTAGATAACAACCAATCGCCGTTTAATGTGGGCTTACCGATCGATTTACCAGAATTTAGCCCCGAACAGGTGCAGGATCTGGCGACGCGTCACGGTTTACACTGGCGATCGCAGCAAACTCAGCAGCTCATGACGTTGGTCGGTGGGCATCCCTACTTGGTGCGCGTTGCCTTTTACCATATTGCCAAACGGGATCTAACGCTAGAGCAACTGCTCCATCAGGCTCCGACTGAAGCAGGACCCTACAGCGACCATCTGAGGCGGCATTTATGGAACCTGGAACAATACCCTGATCTCACTGCGGCTCTCGCAAAAACGGTAGCAACGACGGAACCCGTGCGATTAGAAACTTCTCAAGCCTTCAAGCTTCACAGCATGGGGTTGGTGCATCTCAATGGCAATAACGTGACGCTACGCTACGAACTGTATCGTCAGTATTTTCGCGATCGGCTGCCTGGAGTATGAGTCAGCTAAGTTATACCAATTCTATAAAATCGCCCTACAGATTCGTTTTTGGTGCTGATCGCTGACCGCTGACCGCTGACCTCTAGCCGAAGCTCGCCTATATAGCCACAGTTTAGTGAAATTACGCGATGTGCGACTTTCCTAAAATACCTGCCAAAACTGCCCTCACCCTAGCCCTCTCCCGATGGGAGAGGGAACCGGAACGGTCTGGAAGCCCTTCTCCCCAGGGAGAAGGGTGGGGATGAGGGCGAATTAGTTGCACATCGCGTCAGATTATGAAGTTTGAACGGCAAGCCATTAGGTGTACCGTTAGTTTTATTTCAGCAGCAGTTAGGCAAAGATATGGAACTATTAGGCAATACGTAATTTCGCTGATTTTTATGTAAAGCAACCGAGTTTAAAGGGGCGATTTGCTACAGGTAGTTAAAGTTTGTGTAAACCTCTCTGGGTTGCAGCCAGTCCGTCTGCTGACATTGATAGCCTAGTAGTCTGCCGAGAGCCTAGTAGTCTGTCGAGAACTGTTTGAGAGGTTGCAAATCAATGGAAGGTAGCCCCTAAACGATTCTTTCCGATTGATTGGCAATTGGCAGACTACCTGGGCACCAGTTGCGCATCGGGCACGAGTTGAGCATCTACATCAACGTCATTTAGAGGCGATCGGTATCTAAAGCCTTGCTTCTAAGTTTTATCAGATGAGAGTCAATGAGATTAGCCACTAGCCAAATCAACGTACTGCTCACAGCCGCTGTGTTGAGTAGCGCGATCGGGGTTGAACAGCTACAGGCGCAAATTGTGCCCAACCTAGGAGACACAGGCACGATCGTAACGCCTGTCGGCAACCGTTTGGATATCAGCGGTGGCACGCTGTCTGGAGACAACTCCAACCTGTTCCATAGCCTGTCTCAGTTTGGTCTCACCCAGAGCCAGATCGCAAATTTTCTCTCCAACCCTAGCACTCGCAACATTTTAGTCCGGGTAACGGGTGGCGAAGCGTCACGGTTAGATGGGCTGATCCAGGTCAGCGGCAGCAACGCCAATCTGTTTTTGATGAATCCAGCAGGCGTTGTGTTTGGCTCCAGCGCCACTTTGAACGTATCAGGATCGTTTATTGCTACGACTGCGAACGGCATTGGCTTTGGTGCTAACTGGTTTAATGCCTCTGGCATCAATAACTACGAGGTGTTGAGCGGTAATCCCAGCAGTTATGCGTTTACGGTCGTGCAGCCCGGTGCCGTTATCAATGCTGGCAATCTGGCTGTCGGTTCGGGGCAACAACTGGCTTTATTGGGTGGCACCGTCGTCAGCAGTGGCGGCTTGTCAGCACCGGAAGGTCAGATCGTTGTGGCAGCAGTGCCGGGGCAGAGTATTGTGCGCCTGAGCCAGCCTGGAGCTTTATTGAGTTTGGAGATACTGCGCCCGACTCCCGCCGATCGCGTCGAAGCCTGGACGATGCCTATCCCCTCCTTACCTGAATTACTGACAGGCGGCAGCGGCAGTAATGCGACAGGGCTAACTGTCAACGCCAATGGGCAAGCGGAGTTAACGGGTTCTGGTGTGCAAGTTGTGCCCGGTGATGTGGCTATACGGCAGTCAACCGCCGCGATCGATGGCACCCTAGTCCGAGCGACTGGCACGTCCCTGGGTGCGGCAGCTTTTCTACAGGTGCCAAAGCCCGATCCTGGAAACGCTTCACGCACGCTCGTGCCTCCGCCTGATGAGGTTTTGCCGCCTTCATCCGTGCGTCAGTCTGCACCACCAGACGAAACGTTGCCGCGTCCTGCTTTACCGAGCCTGGTTGTCCCAGATTGTGGTCCTGCCTGTCCTACGACGAAGCCAGCGAATGTCATACCGCAGTCAACTCAACCAGCGCCGTCGGTTGGCAATACCACTGGCAACAGTGCGCCGATCGTCAATTTCCAAATCAACAACCAGGCTAATACGGTGGTGACCTTGCCAGAAGCGCTGCCACAATATTCAAGTCAAACGACCGCCAATCAACCAAGCCCTGTGCAGCCTGTCAACACTCTCTTGCCAATCGGCGATCCTGAACAGAATTTGTCGAGCGGCGCGATCGACGAGTTGAACCACGCATCTGCAATAGCACTCCGACTTGAGGAACTGAGAAACTATCTTCAGAAACGCTGGAACGCCTCATCACCCCTGGGTTCAAAATTGCAGTATCGGTTACTACTGGATGCTAAAGGTGCAATCCAGCAAGTTGTACCAATGGATCAAAACGCAACGATTTACCTCAAGCATCTTAGCTTAGCGCCAGCCAGCCAGTCGACTGAGCGAACGGTGCAGGGACTTGAAGTCATCATCACTCTCAACCCAGACGGTACGGTGGAAGTGATCCCAAACTCACTGACGTTAAGGTCGATGAGGTGAAAGGGGCGAGGTGAAAGGGGTAAAAAGGCGATCGCACTCTCTCGAATATCTAGTCAAGGCGAGTAAGTGGCTATCATTTAACTGAACATACTGAAAGCTGATAGCTGACTGCTCATAGCTTTTTAGATGTTTCTACTGACCACGATCAAGACGCAGCAATGGTAGCAACAGCAGAGTTGAGCTATGAATATCAGGTTGGCGGTAGCCTACCATTGGATGCGCCGAGCTATGTCAAACGGCAAGCCGATCGTGACCTGTATGAAGGCTTAAAAGCGGGTGAATTCTGCTACGTACTTAATTCGCGGCAATTGGGTAAATCGAGCCTGCGGATTCAAACGATGCAGCGGCTCCAGGCAGAAGGCGTGATTTGTGCCGCGATCGATGTCTCTGGCATTGGCAACCGCAACGTTAGCCCCGAACAATGGTACGCCGGGGTTGCCTACGCGCTCGAAAGTAGCCTCGACCTGGCTCACCCCATCAACTTGCGGCTCTGGTGGCGAGAACATGCCTTTCTGCCTCCCGTCCAGCGCCTGGGCAAGTTTTTGGAAGACGTGCTATTGGCTGACAGTGAACGCTCGATCGCCATCTTTATCGACGAAATCGATAGTGTGCTCAGCTTAGATTTTTTGATCGACGACTTTTTTGCGCTGATTCGCACCTGTTACAACAAGCGTGCCGATCGCCCGGAGTACCAGCGCCTCACCTTTGCGCTACTGGGCGTAGCAACACCATCCGATCTGATTCAAGATAAAAGCCGCACGCCATTCAACATTGGTAAAGCCATCCCCCTGAACGGGTTTCAACTGGACGAAGCACAGCCACTGCTTGAAGGGTTGCGATCGACCGCTGACGATCCTCCCACCATGCTCCAGGAGGTGCTGGCATGGACAGGCGGACAGCCGTTCTTAACCCAAAAATTGTGCAAGCTGGTTCACGCAACGTCTACTTCAATTCCTGCCGGGCAAGAAGCACAGTGGATTGAGCAACTGGTACACACCCATATCATTGACAACTGGGAAGCGCAGGATGAACCACCGCACTTAAAGACCATTCGCGATCGTCTGCTGCGAAACCCACAGCGCACCAATCGTATCCTGGGCTGTTATCAAAAGATTTTGCAGCGGCAAAAGCTATCGGCTGACGACGGTGCTGAACGCATGGAACTCAGGCTCTCTGGCATTGTGGTAGACCAGCATGGCAGCCTCACCATCTGTAACCGCATCTACGCCTCTATCTTCAACCAGAACTGGGTCACCGCCATTCTTGCCAGACATCGCCCTTATGCGGATGCACTGGATGCCTGGATGAGTTCCAATTGCCAGAATGCAACCCACCTGCTGCGGGGGGCAGCGCTACAAGACGCGCAGCGTTGGGCAGTAGACAAAAGCTTGAGCGATGCCGATTACCAATTCCTGGTGGCAAGTCAGGCATTAGACAAGCAAATCGCTTTAGAAGCAGAAAAACAGGTGACGCGGCTGTTAGCCGATGCTCAGCGGCAAGCCAGACGAACGATTCATAAAGGCTTTGTCATTCTTGCGGGTACATTGACGCTGGCGATCGCGGCAGGTATTCTGGCATCCAAAGCGAACCAAAGAATGCTGGCGACTCAAACGGAACTTCAGGGTGCCGAACAAAAGCTTCAGGTGACAACTGCCAACATGCGCTTTGCCGAGTCCAAAGTCAAAATTGCCGAGCAGTCCCAGCGGCAAACCCAGCAAACCATGGTTAACACACAGGCAGATCTGGCAATCTTGCAAAGCCATCTCCTGGAAGCCCGTAAACGGGTCGCCTTTGCCCAAAACGATGCCCAAACAGCCGAAGCAAAAGCCCTTAGCGCCGATCAAATTCGACAGCAGGCGCAACTGCAAGCGCTCCGTGCTCAAACCAGCCTGGGAAGCACGACAGCTAGCCTCAAAATCAAAAGCCTGGAAGCAACTGCGCTGGACACACTCCAACAATTTCAAGCCAATCAGATTAGCGAAATCGATGCCCTCATTGCCGCGATGCAAACAGGGCGAGAGCTGAGCGCGATCGCTAGCACTCATAACTCGCCAGGCTACCCGGTCACCAGTCCGCTGCTTGCCCTCCAAACAATTCTAGGCAGCATTCATGAACGTAACCAAATTAACCTCGGTCAAGGCTGGATCGCGGATGTCAACTTCAGCCCTGCTGGTGCATTAATTGCGGCAGCAGGTGAAGACGGTACCATCCGTCTTTCAGATTTAGCTGGCAAACAGCTTGCCCAATTCAGAGGACACAATGGACGCATTCTAGGCATTACCTTCAGCCCAGACGGTCGTGCGATCGCCACCGCTAGCGAAGATGGCACCGCTCGTCTTTGGGATCTCACGGGCAAACAGCTCCAGCAGTTTAAGGGGCATCGCGGTCGGGTGCTCGGCGTGACGTTTAGCCCCGACAGCCAGATGCTTGCCACCGCTGGCGAAGATAATACTGCCCGCCTTTGGAGCCTAACCGGAAAGCCTATCGCTCAGCTTAACGGTCACCAGGGGTGGATTTTCGGCATTAGCTTTAGCCCTCGCGGTCCTTACCTCGCAACCGTTGGGCTGGATGGCACCACTCGCCTTTGGGACTTTCAAGGAAAGCAACTTGCCCAGTTGAATGGGCATCAGGGGCGCGTTTTAAGCGTTAGCTTCAGCCATGATGGACAATACCTGGCAACATCAGGCTCTGATGATATGGTGCAGCTCTGGGACTTAACCGATCCGCAGCGGGTGCAGGGTAAAAGCCAGTGGAAGGCACATCAGGGAAGGGCGTTGGGCATTAGCTTCAGCCCCAATGGACAGCGCCTTGCGACGGCGGGTGCAGACGGGACCATTCGACTATGGACGCTCACCGGGCAACCGCTGACCGTCCTCAAGCGGCATCGCGGGCCAGTGGGCAATGTGAGTTTTAGCCCAAATGGAACCATGCTGGTAACTTCAGGCGATGACGGTTCTGTGCGGTTCTGGGACGTAGCGAGGCAACAATCGGCACAGACAAAAGCATTTGGCGAATCACCAGCGAGCGGCGTTTCAGCCGTAAGCAGCGTGGGCTTTAGTGCAGGCAGAGACAAAGTGGCGATCGCCAGCGAAAATGGCTCCATTCAGCTATGGCATTTGTCTGGACAGCCGTTAGCCCACTTTCAAAACCCGCAGCACGTTATCAGAGGCATCAGCTTTAGTCGAGACGCTCAACGATTTGCGACTGCTGCTGAGGATGGTACGGTTCAAATCTGGAATCTGTCTGGTCAAGCGATCGCCCAGTGGCAAAGCGCGCAAGGTCGCATTTTGAGTCTTGACTTCAGTCCCGACGGTAAACAGTTGATCACGGTTGGTGTAGATGGGTCATCCGGTACGGCTAAGCTGTGGGATGCGTCCGGCGCTTTGATCACTCAGCTAAATGGGCGGCATCGCTGGCTGGTCAGCACAAGCTTTAGTCCCGATGGTCAGATGATCGCAACAGCAGGCGAAGACGGCACTACTCGCCTGTGGGATCGTTCTGGCAAGCAATTGGCACAGTTGCAAGGGCATTCTAGCTGGATTTTACGCGTCCGCTTTAGCCCCGATGGCACAAAATTGGCAACGGCGGGCGAAGACGGCACCGCCCGTCTATGGGATCGTTCTGGCAAGCAATTAGCACAACTAAACGGTCATTGGGGAAGCGTTGTAGGCATTAGCTTTAGCCCCGATGGTCAACAGCTTGCTACGGCTGGCGAAGATAATACTGCCCGCCTTTGGGATTTATCTGGTCGACAACTGGCGCAGTTTAATGCCAGCCCAAACCAACTTCGGGGAATCGAGTTTAGTCAGGACGGCGGGTACCTTGTCACCGTAAACGAAACAGGTAAGACGCAGCTATGGCACCTTGCTAAGTTGGATGAACTACTAACTCAAGGCTGCAACTGGCTACAGGAGTACTTCGCCAGCCATCCCCAAACGATTCAGAATCAAGCGCTTTGCCGTGGTTGAGGGTAGCCTGACAATCCTATCATTGCGATCGCTCACAATCTTCTTGAAAGCTTTACACTCATTTGAGTCAACTTCTTGGTTTGAATGCATCAGACTGAGACAATCAAAAGTGAAGGGTAACTCTCACTTACTTCCTCTTCCGAAAGATGCCGTAGAGTCTATCTGATCGACTGGTGCAGAATGCAGTGCCATTTACACAGAGCGTATGTACAGGTAAGCAACAATGTCGCCACAACGATCGCGCAACGCTATGAAGACGACAACAACTCCGCTCAATTGGCTGGCGCTTAACTTTCTCTGGTATTTGCTTGTGGGCTTCTTACTAGCTTATACGCCGTTATGGGCACAGTTGATTGTGCTACCGCTTGCCTTTACCCTCACTCTCTCGAAGATCTTCATCTTGACACCAGTCGTTACCTGGACACTCAGCAGTGGATTAGCTGGCGGGCTGGCAGGTGCGTTTGCAGGCAGCGTCTTTGGCATTCCAGAGGGGCAATTGGCAACGGCATTCGCAATGGTCATTTTTTTGGGGTGGACAGTACCAGGCATTGCCAGCATGGCGATCGCAGGAGCCATCAGCCTAGCCGCCGCCTTGCTCTGGGCAAAAACCATGAGCGTCTTCAGCATCTTGAGCATGGCTGGCATTGGAGCGCTCGCGGGTATTTTTGCGGTCATACTGCCTGAAGCGGTCGCTGGTGCAAGAAATGATTTGTTCCGCCTTTTTGGGAAGTCCTACACGTTTCTCCTTCTCAGTAGCGTCTCTTTAGTAGGATGGGCTTTAGGAAACTGGGCGAATCAATTATTTTCTTAAGATGGCAAAATCTACTACTACCTACTGGAATCCACTCAGTACAGCCAATAGCGGACAATGGCAGCCGATCGAAGGGCTGGAAGCGATCGCGGAAGAATTGACCTTGAGCAAAGACGACAGCACTGGCGCATATACTCGTCTCACTCGGTTTTATCCCGGTGCAGATACGACGCACCTCGGCAGCAAATGGCACTCATACCCCGAAGAGATCTTTGTGGTGAGCGGTCGTCTTTACGACCAGGCGTTTGATCTGTGGCTAGAAACTGGACATTACGCCAGCAGACCACCTGGTGAGCTTCATGGACCATTCAAGACGGACAGTGGGTGTGTGGTGCTTGAAGTATCCTTTCCTCATCAAGCTAACGAACATCTTTAGGGACTAGAACGGCTCTTTTAGAAGAGCTTACTGAGCAACACTCTACTTAAAGCAGAAAGATTTAAAATAGTAGAACCCGCCACGAGAGCGGGTTCTACACGATCGGAGCGGCGAGATTCGAACTCACGACCCCTACTACCCCAAAGTAGGAACCTA